>SKLO01000522.1 GCA_007123195.1 Verrucomicrobiales bacterium
CGCTCCCGGCGAATGAAACCGCGGCCGTGGTCACGACACCACCCCGCCCGCACCGCGCACAGCAGGTCGAATTGCGCCAATTCAACCTACGGGGCTGCCGCCATGCGCCGCGCATGATCACGCCATTGACCTCCGCCACGATTCACCCCGGCGCCACTCCCCTCCACGGCCTCGCGGGCTCAGCGACCGTAGGTTGAAACGCCGGCGATCAGCCAAACCGCCCCGAGATGTAAGCCTCGGTGCGCTCGTTTTTCGGGCTGGTGAACATCTGGCTGGTGGTGCCCATCTCGATCAGGTCTCCCATATAGAAAAACGCCGTGTTGTCGGACACCCGCGAGGCCTGCTGCATGTTGTGGGTCACCACCACGATGGTGAACTGCTGCTTCAGCTCCATCATCAACTGCTCGACCTTGGCGGTGGCGATGGGGTCGAGCGCGGAGCAGGGTTCGTCGAGCAGGATCACGTCGGGCTCGATGGCCACCGCGCGGGCGATGACCAGGCGCTGCTGCTGGCCGCCGGACAGCGCGTTGGCATGCTCCTTGAGACGGTCCTTGACCTCGTCCCACAGCGCCGCCGCCCTCAGCGAGCGCTCGACCACCTCGTCGACAATCGAGTTCTTCTTCACCCCCTGCAGCCGCAGGCCGTAGGCGACGTTCTCATAGATCGACTTGGGAAACGGGTTCGGCTTCTGGAACACCATGCCCACCCGGCGCCGAAGCTCCGGCACGTCGACCGAGGGCGCATAGATGTCCTCGCCGTCGAGCAGCACGTCGCCTTCAACCCGGGCGCCGTCGACCAGGTCGTTCATGCGGTTGAGGCAGCGCAGGTAACTCGACTTGCCGCAACCGCTGGGTCCGACGAAAGCGGTCACCTGCTTGGTGGGAATCTTCATGTCGATCCCCTTGAGGGCATGAAAGTCGCCGTAGAACAGGTTGAGCTTCCGGATGTCGAAGGTCACTCCGGTGGAAAGGTTGATTCCTTGGTCGTCGGTCATGGTGGCGCGTTGCTGCAGGACGTGCGGCTGCGGATGGTTCGTCATGGTAACAGCAGGGTTGGAGATTGCACTGAAATATCAGCCCGGGCGGGTCGGACTTAATCGGAATCGCTCTTGAACTTCTCCCGAAGTCGGTTGCGGATCAGGATGGCGGTCAGGTTGAGCACCACGATGATCAGCACCAGCACGAGCGCGGTGGCGTAGACCAGCGGGCGGGCGGCGTCGACGTTGGGGCTCTGGAAGCCGACGTCAAAGATGTGGAAGCCGAGGTGCATGAACTGGCGCTCGAGGTGGAGGAACGGCGGGTTGCCGTCGAGCGGCAGGTTGGGCGCCAGTTTGACCACGCCCACCAGCATCAGCGGCGCCACCTCGCCGGCGGCGCGGGCCACCGCGAGGATCAGGCCGGTCATCATCGCCGGGGCCGACATCGGCACGATCACCTTCCACAGGGTCTCCGCCTTAGTGGCGCCCAATGCCAGGCTGCCCTCGCGGATGCTGCGCGGGATCCGGGTCAGGCCTTCCTCGGTGGAAACGATCACCACCGGCAGGGTCAGCAGCGCCAGGGTCAGCGAGGCCCAGAACAGACCGGGGGTGCCGAAGGTGGGCGACGGCATGGCGTCCTGGAAGAACATGCGGTCGATGTTGCCGCCGACGAAGTAGACGAAAAACGCCACACCGAACACGCCGAACACGATGGAGGGAACCCCGGCGAGGTTGTTGACGCAAATGCGGATGAACCGCACGAATGGCCCCTGCCTGGCATACTCCCGCAGGTAGATCGCCGCCAGCACGCCGACCGGGGTGACGATGATCGACATCAGGATCACCATGATGACGGTGCCGAAGATGGCGGGAAAGATGCCTCCCTCGGTGTTGGCCTCCCGCGGGTAGCCGAAGATAAACAGGCGGAAGCTCTCGAAGTAGTGCCCCATCTTGTCGCCGAAGGTCATCTGGTTCGGGCGCCAGGCCCGCACGATGTTGGCGAACGGCACCCTGGCCTCGCGGTCGTCGATCAGGCGCATCAGCGCCACGTCGCGATTGATCTGCTCGACCAGCGCGATCCGCCGGGCGGCGATTTCTGCAAATGCCTCCTCCAGTTCAGCTTGTTCACGGGCGATTTCCGCCCAGGCCGGGTCGTCCGCGGGCACCTCGGTGCGCTGCATGCGCCGGGTCCGCAGGCGCAGGCGCTCCTGCGCGGCGCTGTTGGCCCCGATTTCGGACCGCTCCAGGCGATCAATCTCGCGGCGCAGGTCCACCGCGCGCTCGATTCTCTCCTGCATTTCCCGCCAAAGCGAGGCGTCGTCGTCAAGGCCCGCCACGGTTTCACCGTCCTCGATGATGGCCGTGGGAAAGCCGTAGAAATCACCCCACTCGGTGCGCTCCAGCACGACCGCGTCCTCGGGATATTCCCATTCGGTCATCAGACCCTCGGCGCCGACCAGCCAGCGGAAGTCGTTGCCGTAGATGTCGCGGTTGCCCAGCTTGAACTTGTGTCTGGGAACCAGCAATTCGTCCTCGCCAACCTCATAGCCGAGGTCGGCCACCACCTGGCGCGCCACGGTCTCTCTCTCCTGGGCCTCGCCCAGCACGATGACGACCTCGCCGGCCCGATCCTGAACCACGGTGTGGACCAAAGGGGCAGGCCAGAAATGACCAAGGCCGCGCACAGCGATGAGGGCGAGCACGCCGACCACCAGCACCAGGCTGATGGCCACCGCGCCGCCGGTAAGCCAGATCATCGGCACGCCGGATTTGAAAGATTTCTTCACGTTTAGGACAAGGGAATGAGTGACGGAACAGGGCGTCAGGGCCGGGCGGACGCGGCTAGAGCGACGAGTATTTCTTGCGCAGGCGCTGGCGCACCACCTCGGCCACGGTGTTGACGACGAATGTCAGGCCGAACAACAGCAGGGCGGTGAGGAACAGGATGCGGTAGTGGGTGCCGCCGCGGTCGGTCTCGGACATTTCCACCGCGATGTTGGCCGACAGCGTGCGCAGCCCCTGGAACAGGCTCCAGTCGACCACCGGGCTGTTGCCCGAGGCCATCACCACGATCATGGTTTCACCGACCGCGCGACCGAAGCCGATCATGACGGCGGAGAACAGGCCGGGGCTGGCGGTCAGCAGCACCACCCCGACCATCGTCTGCCAACGGGTGGCCCCGAGCGCCAGCGACCCCTGGGACAGGTGCCTGGGCACGCTGAAGATGGCGTCCTCGGAGATCGAGAAAATGGTGGGAATCACGGCGAAGCCCATCGCCATGCCGACGATCATCGCGTTGCGCTGGTCGTAGGCGATGCCCTGGTCGGTCAGCCACTGGCGCATGTCGCCGTTGAAGTATGCCACCTCGACGTAGGGACTGACAAACACGCAGAACCAGCCGGCCGCCAGCACCACGGGCACCAGAATGGCGACCTCCCAGCCGTCCGGGATGCGCTGGTGCACCGCCCGCGGCAGCGCCATCCAGACCAGCGAGGCGAGGATGATCGAGCCCGGCACCAGCACCGCCAGCAGCACCACGGCGGGCAGGTGGCTCTCGACGAAAGGCGCCAGCCAGAGGCCGGCCAGGAAGCCGAGGATCACGGTCGGCAGCGCCTCCATGATCTCGATGCACGGCTTGACCACGCCGCGCAGCTTCGGCGTCATGAAATAGGCCGAATAAATGGCACCGAGAATCGCGATCGGAATCGCGAACATCATCGCGAACAACGCCGCCTTGAGCGTGCCCACCGTCAACGGGATGACGGAGAACTTGGGCTCGAATTCGTCGGTGGCCGACGAGGACTCCCAACGGTATTGGGTTTCCGCGTAGCCCTCGTAGTGGACCTTGCCCCAGAGCGCGTTCATCGACACCTGGGGATGATCGTTGGTCACCTCGAAAAACTGGATCCGGTCGTCGCTGGACGCCACCAGCAGTCCGTTGGCACGCGGTGCCAGAATGGCATACTCGAGCGGCACGTCGCTGACCTTGCGGTGCACCAGGGTGCGGCTGGATGTCGAGAAGTGGATTCCCACCGTGCCGTCCTCCGAGGCCGTGACAAAGCCCTTGCGCGAATACTCGGGCCGGATGCTGACCACCGGGCCGTCGTGGCCGCGGAACGAGCGGACCTTGGCCAGGTAACGCTCGTTGGTCGCCTCGTCGCGCACCAGCATCCACTGGGTGACGCTGCCGTCCGAGCCACCGATGATGACCGACACGGTGCCGAGCAGATAGTCCATGGCACTGACCGTGGCGCCATCGTCGACCACCTGGCGGGTGTCCTGCAGCACGGGGTTGTCGAAGTTGCGGATGTTGTAATAGGACAGCCGGCCGTCGAAATCGCCAACCAACAAATCGGACAGCGTGATCGAAACCAGCAGCGCCCGGACGCGTTCGGCGGGGCGGGGCAGTTCGACCGCGGTTCGCTCGAACGTCACGGCGGTGGCCAGCAGACCCTGGCGGGCGGCATCATAGCGGACGGACAACAGCCGACCGTCTTCGGTGTAGGCCGCCAGCACGATGCCGCCGCGCGTGCCTTCCTGGATCGCCAACTGCTCAAGCGGCTGGCCCTCTTCATCAATCCTCACCGGTTCCCTTTCCAGCGGAAACGACAGCGACGGCTCGACCCGTCGCTGGTTGTCCGGGTAGGTGACCTCGTATTCGTGCCGCACGACGATCGCGGTGCCGTCGGACAGGCCCAGCGCCACCAGCCGGGTGCGCGGCTCGGCGATGGCGGAGCTGACGATTTGCACCCCCTCGGGCAGTTCCAGGGTCTCGCGGGCAATCAGGCTGCCGTCGCGTGGATCGAAGAACACCACCTGACCGTCGTTGGAAAACCGGGCTGCGACGTCCAGGTAGCGCTCGGACGCGATGTGAAAGGTGCCCGGCGCGTCCGCAGCCACCTCCACGGCCGCGCGATCCACCCCGGGGGCATCGTATTCCGATCCGCGCTCGATGGTGGCGGGCCGCAGCATGGGCAGCACCTCGATGAACAGGAACACGAAGATCAGCAGCAGCGCCACAATCACGCTGATGCCGCCCGCGCCGATCAGGTATTTGTAGAACCGGTCCACGAGGTTGCGCTTGCGCCTCAAACGAGCGCGTTGCCCGGCGTCCGGCATGACGAACGGCCGGCGCCCGGGCTCGCTGCGGGAGACGGACTGGGTGGATTCCTCTGGACTCATGATGCGTGCGGGGCAGTCGGGCGGGGGTCTTGAAGGCTAGGCAAAGGGAACCGGAGCTCGGATCGCGCTCGCGGGCGATGGAAAAAACCCGGCGCGGTGGCAGCCGGGGTCGGAATGGTGAACGGCGGGTTGCCGGGTTTAGGTAGTTAGGGTGAACCGGCGGGCCGGCCTGGTGCAATGGACCTGGGTTGAGAGAATGGTCAAGCGGACCTTAGGGAGGAGGGAGACCGCCCCGGGCTCCAATGGATGGAACCCGGGACGGTCCGAGGAGACAATCACTGACAACAAGGCCGCGGTGGCGGCGCTGCCTGGGTGGCGGCCAGCCTTACTCGATGCCGAGCGCCTCAAGCTGCTGGGCGGCCACGGCGGCCGGCAGCGGCACGAAGCCGTCGCGCACGACCACTTCCTGGCCTTGCTTGGCGAGAACCATCTTGAGGAACTCCCGCTCCAGCGGGGCCAGCGGCTCGTTCGGGTTCTTGTTCACCGCCAGGTAGAGGAACCGGGCCAGCGGGTAGGAGCCGTCGGTGGCGTTCTCGCCGGAGGGCTCCATGAAGTCGCCGCCGTCTTCGGTCGCCAGGGGAATGGCGCGCACACCGGCGGTGCGGTAGCCGATACCGGAGTAGCCGATGCCGCCGATGGTCTCGCTGACGCCCTGGACCACCGAGGCGGAACCGGGTTGCTCGTTGATGGTGGCCTTGAAGTCACCGTCGCCGAGCGCGTTCTGGCGGAAGAAGCCGTAGGTGCCCGAGACCGCGTTGCGGCTGTAGAGCGTGATGTCGCGGGCGGCCCAGGCGCCTTCCAGACCGACTTGACCCCAGGTGGTGATGTCCGCCGGGGCGCCAAGGCGGCGGGTGGCGGAGAAGATGGCGTCCACTTGCGGCAGCGACAGACCCTCGATCGGGTTGTCACGATGCACGTAGACCGCCAGCAGGTCGATGGCGACCGGAACCAGGGTCGGCGGGTAGCCGTGGCGCTCTTCGAACGCCTGCACCTCACCCTCCCGCATCGGCCGGCTCATCGGGCCGAAGTTGGCGGTGCCCTCGGTGATCGCCGGGGGGGCGGTGCCGGTGCCGGCACCCTGGATCTGGATGTTGACGTTCGGGTAGAAGCCCTGGAATCCCTCGGCCCACAGGGTCATGAGGTTGTTCAGGGTGTCGGAGCCGATCGAGCTGAGGTTGCCGCTGATGCCGGCCACCTGCTCGTAGGTCGGCAGGTCGGGATCGACGGCGCTGGCGGCTTCCTCGTCTTCGGCCCAGACGGGCGTGGCCACCAGGGAGGCGGCGCAGAGGTATTTGATGCTGTGCTTGAAGTTCATCGTTGGATGGTTTGGTTGGTCTTGGCTTGCCGCCCCCGGAACCCGTGAATCGGAATCTTCGAGCGACACCCGACCTTGCCACTCCCCGCCCCCGCGGCAATCGACCTGCCGTTAAGGTTTCGTTACATTGACCGGCCCGGTTGTTTCTTTATAATCAACAACATTGGCGCAATCCTGCCTTCCCCACGCAACTGGCAGGATTCGACTCCAAAAAATGATTTGGCACTTCTCCCGGGCCGTTGGCCTGCAACCAATCCGGGATCTCTTAAGCGAAAATGTGCCGAACCTTTTTCCACCCGGATCAGGATGTCTGATGCTACGGGGACATCCCCTCGTCCGCCGCAGCACCCTGCGCGAAGCGCGGCAACCTCTGCCATGGCCGCGCGGAATTGGGCACGCCCTTGTTGACAGAATGCTGGAAAGCTGGCAAGCTGGGCACATGAAAACGACGATTGATCTACCTGAGGATTTGGTTCGGGAAATGAAGTTCCGGGCCGTGCGGGAGGGTCGCAAGCTGCGCGAAGTGGCGGCGGAAGTGTTCAGGCGCGGCCTGGCGGCTCCCGAGACGACAATCCAACCGGGAGCACGAAGGCGGATTCAATTGCCGATCATTCCCGCTCCTGCGGGAGCAAGACCCTTCGAATTAAGCGGTGACAGGCTTCTTGAGCTGGAGAAAGAGGCCGATGTCACAGGACGCAACCGTTGATGAAACATCTCTGCGACAGCAACGTGTTTCTGGCGCTGGCGGTGGGACAACACGCCCATCACCGGCAAGCGGCGGTGTGGTTTGGAAGCCTTGGTCCAGCCGACACCGCTGTTTTCTGCCGCGCCACACGAATCTCGTTTCTTCGTCTGCTGACTCAGAAGATCGCGACCGACTACATGCCCTTGAGCAACGCCGATGCGTGGGCGGTTTTCGACCAGTTGATCTCGGACGATGCGCTTGGGATCGAGGCGGAGCCAAAGGGACTGGATTCGGTTTGGCGGCGACTTTCCGACCTGCCAAGCGCCTCGCCCAAACGTTGGATGGACGCCTATCTGGCGGCATTTTCCATCGCCGGCGGCATGCGCCTCGTCACCTTGGACAAGGACTTCTCCAGTTTTACAGCCAGCGGCCTTGACCTGCTTCTGCTGTCATGAAACTTCCTTAAGCCCCGTCTCCCAAACGATCTCCGGCTTGGAGCCCGCGGGAGCGGTGGCGTCCGCGCCGGCCTTGCCTGGTCAACAATTTCCCTTCCAGATTTTTAAACCCCTTCCAAAGCCTTGCCTAACCATCAAGCTCCACCGCCCGATGATTCCGCCGCCCGTGCAGTGACAGCGACGACGCCAACCCCGGCAGCAGCACACAGGCCAGCGGAATGGACAACAGCAGCGCACCGGTGAGGGCAATCGCCAGCGGCTGCAGCAGGCCGAAGATCTCGGCCCCGCCCCACAGCAGGGGGCTCATGCCCAGCACCGTGCTGAACACCGTCAGCAGGATCGGCCGGAACCGATCGCGCGCCGCTTGCCGCAGGGCCTCTCCCAGTCGCGCCTGCCGGTCGGCACCCGGCTCATCAGTCCCGGCAGCACTGGTGCGGACGGCCTGCGACAGCACCAGGATCACGTTGTTGGCGACAATGCCGATGGCGATCAGCAGACCGGCCAGCACCATGGCATCGATCGCCCGCCCCATCAGCCCCAGCATCAGCATCGCGCCGAGGCCACACAACGGGATGGCGATCATGGCCGCCGCCGCCAGCGACAACGACCCATACTGCACCACCAGCAAGGTCAGGACGACGAGCAGGGCGAGGCCCATCGCCGCCACGAACGTGTCCCGCGTCTGCTCCAGGGCGTCGACCTCGCCTTCCAGCCACCAGCCCACGCCTTCCGGAAGGTCGGCCTCGGCCAGGGTCCGCTGCACCTCGCGCGCCACCCGCCCCGGACCCGGCCCCGATGGATCCAATTGCGCAGCCACCCTGATCACCCGTTGGTTCTCGCGCCGCTCGATGTGGGTGGGTTCCTCCACCAGCACCATGTCCATCACCTCTCCCAGGTGCACCGGTCCGCTGACACCGGGAAGGTGCAATTGATCCAGATGCTGCGGCCCGCCCGCGTGATTGCGGTCGTAGCGCACCCGCAGGGCCAGCGGTTCGCCGCTCGCCATGCGCTGGCGCAGCACGCGGCCCTCGAGCGCGTAGGCCACCGATCGACGCATCGCCGCCATTGTCACCCCCAGCGAAGTCACTGCCTCCTCGCGCGGCTCCAGTCGCAGCCGTGGACTAACACCGCCACGCAGGCGCTCGATGTCGGTCAGTCCATCCACCCCCCGGAGCAGGTCGGCGACCTGGTTTTCCACCTCGCCCAGCGCCAGCAGATCGCCGTCCTCACGGGTCAACACCACGATCAGGTCGGCATCCGCCAGCCGCGTCTGCACCCCGCGGATCCGGGGCAGGTTGACCGCCAGGCTCAGGCCCGGATTGCCAATCGCCGCCACCACCTCGCGCGCGTCCCGAGCCCATTCGGCGGATGGCCGGTCGCCGCCGTCGGTGTCGACCCGGACCATGAAATTCGAGGTGCCGGGCCGGAACGAGGGCAGGCCCTCACGGAAATAACCACCGACGGTGGCAAACACCGCCTCACTGCCCTCGATCCCCGCCAAGGCCTGCTCGACCTGGCGCGTCAGGTCGTCCAGATCGCCCGCCGTGATGCCCGCCGGATGCGTCATCCGCAGGCTGACAAAGCCGTCGTCCACCACCGGCAGCACCTCGAACGGCAGGCTCCGTCCGCTCCACCATAGCCCCGCCGCCATCAGCACCGCCGCGGTCCAGACCACGGCCGGTCGCTGCGCCACCCGCCACCACAGCCGCGGCGGCCGCTCTGAAATCACCGGCCCGGGATCTGCGGCGGTCGCTTCATCACCCTCACCGCGCGCGAAGACCGGCAGCAACAGCATGGCGAACACGAACGAAAACACCGCGCTCACCACCACCGTCCAGATCAACGGCCGGAACAGCATCGCCACCATGCCCTCCACCAGCAGGAACGGCAGCACCGCCGCGATGGTCGTCAGCAGCGCCCCCAGCAACGGCCCGGCCACCTCGACCATTGCCCTGACGTGGGCGGTGCCCGGCTCGCCACGACACCGCTGCAGCCGGTCGAAATAAATGATCGCGTAGTCCAATCCCAACCCCACCGACAGCAGCAGTCCGGTCATGGTGAGGAGGTTCAAACTCATGCCCATGAGCTGCAGCGTCACCAGCGCCGCCGACAGGCTGACCGCCACCACCACGCCCACCAGCGCCATGTAACGCCGCTGGCGCAGGGCGAAGAACAACAGTGCCATTGCCAGCAACGCACCGCCGGCCGCGGCCACCAGCACGCTCTTGACCGCACCCGAGGTCACCACCGAGTCGTCGAACAACAGCGTCGCCCGCACCCCCTCCAGGCGCCGGCCTTGCTCCAGTTCCGCCACAATCTCCCGAACCTCGGCCGCCAGCCGCAACGAATGTGCCCGCGACGACCGATGCACCGTCAGCAGCACCGCCTCGCCACCGTCCAGCCGCGTCCGCAACCGCTCCTCCGATGGCGCCTTGTAAATCGCGGCCAGATCCCCCAGCGTCAACGACGCCGCCCCGGGCACGATGGTGTCCAACGGCACCGCAAGCAGTCGCTCCTCCGACCAGTCGGTGTGCCCGAGAACCCCGATTCCCTCAAACCAACTGCTCCGCAGCGCGCTGCCCAGCGGCGGCTCGGTGGCCTCCAGCAGCGCCTGCTCGATCGACACCAAATCCACCCCCAGCGCCCGTTGGCGGCGCGGGTCCACGTCCACCACCAATTCGGGAATCTCCTCACGACCGAGATACACCGCCTCCACCCCCGGCACCGCGCGCAGCCTCGGCAGCAGGTGGGATCGCAGCCGCTGGCGGATCTCCCCGGCCGGCAACACATCGGACCCGAACGCAAACTGCAGCGCCGGTTCCTGCATCGTGGACACGGCAAAAATGCGCGGCTCAGGAAACTCCGGCGGGATCTGTGAGCGCGCCCGTTGCGCCGCCTGGGTGACATCGCGCAAGGCCCGGTCGAGATCGTGACCGGGGGCGAAAAACAACTCCACGTAAGCCCGCCCGTCGCCCGAACGACTCTCCATCCGCACCAACCCCGGCAACCCCATCATCACCGCTTCCAGCGGCTGGTTCAGGCTCTCCTCGATCACGGCCGACGTCTGCCCCGGCAGATCACCGATGATGCGCACCTGCGGATAACGCACCTCCGGCAGCAGCTGCATCGGCATTCTCACCAGTGCCAGCCCCGCCAGCACCACGATCACCACCGCCACCGCCGCCACCCGCAGCCGCCGCGCGGCCAACGCGGTCAGCAGCCGCCCCAGCCAGCCCGCCTCCCCGGCGCCCGCTCGATCGCCCGGGCCCGCGCTCATGCCTCGTCCTCCGGCTGTTCCGATTCCTCCCGTGCCCGCACCCGGGTGCCCTCCGCCAGCGAGCGCGGGCGGTGGATCACCACCATCTCACCCGCCGTCAAGCCTTCCACCACCTCCACGCCGGCGGCATCGACCTGGCCCAGTTGCACCATTCGCCGCTCGATCTCGCCGTTGTCGGTCACCACCGCCAGCCATTGGTCGTCGCCGTCACTGGCCACCGCCGTCCACGGCACCAGCAGCGACTTGGTGCGCCGCTCCCGCACCACTTCAACCTCACGCGGCCCTGCCACCTCGGCCAACGTCGTCAGCTCGACCGTCACAAACCCGTTCTCACCCGCCTGCACCAGCAGGCCGTCGACCGCCAATTCCCCCAGGTCTCCGGCCACCAGCCGCACCTCGGCACCGTCGCCCAGATCCTCCGCCTCGCGTGCCGGCAGCACCAGCCGAACGCCGATCGATCCCAGATCCTCCAACACCGCCAGCTCCTGGCCCTGGGTCACCTCCGAGAACGGCCGCACCAGCCACTCGACCAACCGCCCGACCACCGGCGCGCGCACCTCCCGCCCCTCGAGCTGGCCGGCAAGTTGATCCGACTGCTCGCGCGCCTCCAGCCATTGCAACCGCGCCGCGTTGACCTCCGCCGCCCCGGCCGCATTCAACTCACCCAGCCGCCGCCACTCGTTCCACTCCTCCTCCGCCAACGCCAACCGCTCCGCCTGCACCGCCTCGCGCGCCTCTAGTTCCGGCGCCTCCAACCTAACGACCCGGGCGCCGACCCCGACCCGGCCTCCGGCCTCGACCAGCAACTCGGCCACCCTTCCAGTCAGGGGCGCCTGCACCGTCACCGATCGCAACGGCGCCAGGGTGCCGTTCCACGAGCGCCGCTGGACAAACTCGTGGCCGGCCACCCGGTGCACCCGCACCTCGGGCAATTCAGCGGGACGCCCATCCCCCGCCCCGCCGTCACCGCCGCCGCATCCTGTCAAAGCCGCCAACACCAGCAGCGAACCGGGCACGACCCGACCCCAGCCAGCCTTCCACCATTGAATTCCCTCCGTTTTCATCATCACCGCGCCCCCCTCCCAAGCCACGCGGGCAGTTCGTCCAAACGACCGCTCACCGCCGCGTATTCAATCAACACCCTAGCCAGTTCCAGCTCCATCTCCAGCCGACGTTGCCTGACCTCGTGCCGACGGTCGGTCGCCCGCAGCAGTTCCATCCATCCGCCCACCCCGCGGCGCCAGCGCAGCTCCGCTACTTCACGAAACTCCTCCGCCGCCTGCTCCTCGGCATCGATCAATTCCCTCGCCGCCCGTTGTTCAGCCCACCAGGCGCCCAGCGCGTCGCGCGTGCGTTGCAATTCCCGCCGCCGCCCCTCGGCCTCCTCCCGCAACGCCAGCGCCCGCAGTTGCTCCGCCTCGGCCCGGCGCCGCCTCTCCCCGCTCAGGTCCGGCTGCCAACTGGCCCGCAGCCCAAGGTAGTATTCCGGCTCGATCGCCCGGTCGAACGCCTGCGAGGCATACGGTCCGGCGCTGCCCACAATGTCCAGCCGCAAGCCCTGGCCTCGGCGCTCGACCTCCGCCCGCGCCTCGCTGGTCCGCGCCTGCTGCTCCAGCCACCCCACCTCCGCCGGCGGCGCGTCAGCCTCACTCACCGGACCAACTGCCGTCGCCGGCATCGCCCGTTCCGCCCGAAGATCCAGCGCCACCGGCCCCACCGCCGCCCCGGCCGCCGAGGACAACTCCACCGTCCAGCGCACCCACTGCTGCCGCGCCTCTGCCAGATCGCGGCGGCCCTGCGCCACCGCATCCGCCAGGGCTCGAAACTCCGTTTCCGTATCGATCCCGGCCGCCCGCCGATGCCCGGCCGCCTCCAGCAAGCCCTCGGTATCCGCCTGTCGTTGCCATTGCAACTCGTGGCGACGGCGCCAGTGATCCCCCTGCACAAACACCTCCGCCAATTGCGCCCGGCGCTCGTCGGCCAGCATGCGACCGCGCCATTCCGCCTCGCGCCGCTGCTGCCGCACCACCTCGGCGCGTGGCTCGCGACTGCCGTCCCTGAGGTTCCAGCTCAACTCCGCCACCGCGTCGCCCCGCACCCCGACGCCCACGCCCCGTTCTTCCCCCGGCCGGGCGCGTTGTCCCCCATCCCCGCCTGCCGAAAGAGTCAACTGCGGAAGGCGTTCCAATTCCAACGCCCGCTCCAACATCTCGCCCGCCGCCTGCCCCGCCGCCGCGGACGCTTCCGCCGACCGCACCTCCGCCGCCGCCGCCCAGACCTCGCCCAATGTCACCGGTGCCAGCTGCCCATCTGGATCGCCGGCAGCCGTCGTGGCCACCGCAGTAGCCGCCAGCAGGGCGCTCCAGCCAAGGAAGATCCGTCCGACCGACCAGGTTCGCCGTTGCGACCGCAGCATTCGGGCGGCGGCCGGTGCCACGGGGATTCCAGTGGCGGCCAAGGGAGAGCCGCCGGGGCCAAAGCGCCCGGCCAGGCTGCTGGAGGCGGAGTGTTGCCGGTCCATGCCGACATGCATACCACCGGTTCACTTGTCTGAACAGAAGTACTTTCGCGACTCCGGCAGCCATCCATTGGCGCGCAGGCAGGATGCCTACGCCACTCTGGTCACGCCGTCCCCCGGTTCAAGACCTGC
>SKLO01000315.1 GCA_007123195.1 Verrucomicrobiales bacterium
GATGACCGGCCAACAGCGCCACCCCAAGCACCAGACCGGTGACCTTGAGGCTGTTGTCGACATACAGGAAATCGTAGAGGCTCTGGATCATGGTGCGATCGGTGTCCCGGGCGCGCAACGGTCGGGCGCCGCCCAACATTCAGCGCTGGGGCGGTCCGTCCAGCGGAATGTGCCCGTTCGCCCGTCCGCGCCGTGGGCGGATGCGGCGCACGGCTTGCAGTGGTTCAGGAGGCGATGGGCAGCTCGCCGTAGAGGGTGAAGTGGTGGTGTTCGCGCACATTGACCTGCAGCAGGCGGCCGACGTGGCGCTCGGGCCGGCCTTCGAACACCACGATGCGGTTGCTGGAGGTGCGCCCCATCAGGCGGCTGGCCGTAGTCTTGCTGGTGCCCTCGCACAGCACCTCGACCTGTTGGCCGACCAGCCGGCGGTAGCCGGGCATGGCCAGTTCGTCGACCAACGCCAGCAAGTCCTGGTTGCGCTCCTCCTTGATCCGCTCGGGCAGCTGCAGCCCCTCGTCGATCGCGGCCGCCGGGGTGCCTCGGCGCTTGGAATAGCGGAACACGAAGGCGTTGTCGAAGGCCGCCCGCCGGCAGGTCTCGCGGGTGGCCTGGTAGTCCTGTTCGGTTTCACCGGGGAACCCGACAATGATGTCGGTGGTGATCGCCACGTCGGGGCGCGCCTCGCGCATGGCCTGGCAGATTTCAAGGAAGCGCGCGCTGCTGTAGGGCCGGCGCATGGACTTGAGGATGCGGTCGGAGCCGGATTGCAGCGGCAGGTGAACGTGACTGGCCAACTTCGGCAGGTGGCGGAACGCGTCGATCAGGTCCTCGCGGTAGCCGACCGGGTGCGGCGAGGTGAAGCGGATTCGGTCGATGCCCTCGACCTGGTGGACGGCTTCCAACAGCTGGACGAAAGGGCTCCTGCCGTCAATGCGCGGCAATTCGGTGCGGCCGTAGAGGTTGACGATCTGGCCCAGCAGGGTGACCTCGCGCACGCCGTCGCCGGCCAGCCGCCGCACTTCCTCGACGATGTCGGCGATCGGCCGGGCGCGCTCGCTTCCGCGGGTGTAGGGCACGATGCAAAAGCTGCATTTCATGTTGCAACCCTGCATGATCGACACAAACGCGGTCGCCTGACGGTCTTTCAGGACGTGGTCGCGCACGGTGTTCTGGGACCCCTGCTCCTCGTCGACGTCGACAATCACCGGCAGGCGCAGGTCGTCCATCTGGCGCTCCTCGCGGGCGCGCACGATCGATTCCACATGGTCGACCACGCGGTGGTATTTCTGGGTTCCGACCACCAGATCGACCCGCGGGCCCTGGTCGGCCAGTTCGGCGCCGAGGCGCTGGGCCATGCAACCCATGAAGCCAAGCACCAGCCGGGGATTATGGCGGCGGTGGCGGTTGAGCATGCCCATCTTGCCGAGCGCCTTCTGTTCGGCCTGTTCACGCACCGAGCAGGTGTTGACGAGGATCACGTCGGCCTCGGTCTCCTGCCGGGTCATGGTGTAGCCGCGCTCCTCAAACAGGCGCGCCACCTGATCCGAGTCGCGCTCGTTCATTTGGCAACCGTAGGTGCGGATGTGGACTTTGGGCATGGCAATGGGCGCCGGATGGATCGGCGGGACGGGCAGTTGCGACCGGGACCATAGCCGCAAAGCGCCTTCGACTCAACCACGGACGGGCATCCGGCGACGGCCGCTCGGGGGGACGCAACGTTCTCCCTGCCAAGCAGGGCGCGGGGATGATTTCCTGGTTGCATGCCGCCGGGTTTGCGTTCAGATTCCAATTCGCTCGTTCCTGGCCGGATCCCCGGTCGGGTCGCGGCGAACCCGGTTGCTCGGGTGGCGGAATTGGTAGACGCGCAAGACTAAGGATCTTGTGGCTTAGGCCGTGAGGGTTCGAGTCCCTCCTCGAGCACCACTCTCCTCCCCGGCGCGGCAGGTTGCCGGAACCACTCTCAGTGGCCACGGCCACGATCTGCCGGTCGACGCTGCCGGATGATGGTTGAAGCCGGCATGCCGGACCCCATCCACCTTGTCCCGGCCAGCCGAGGCCTCACCCGGGGTCGGCGTTACCGACCCCGGTGCCGCCCTTTTCTGCCGGACCATCCGCGCGGCCGAGGTGGTGGTAGTCCCCGTCGAAGTGAGCGGCGGCGCCGTGGTAATACTGGGTGCGTTGACCGCTGATCACCACCCGGCGGCCGTCAAACCGGAATGTCAGCTCGGCCGGCTGGCCGTCGATGAACGCGGCCGGTTCAGAGTCGCGCCAGAGCGCGGTGGTGTCATCGATCATCGCGGCGCGCCCGCTGACATGGCCGACATGGGCGCCGCGCCCGCGCAGGGTGTGGATCTCAAAATCGAACCCGGCCTCGCCGGTGGCCTCGGGTCCGGAGTCGGTGATCATCAACTGACCATGGGCGCCGTCCCACCAGGAGCCGGTGATCGACGCCAGCGGCCGGTCGTCGGCACGCAGGCGGATGAATTGCCCGCGCGCTTGCAGCAGGTCGGTCAGCAAATCCCAGTAGTTGGGGTCCAGTTGGTGGACGGGATCGTCGCCTTCGAAGCCGTTCCATGCCAATTCCACGCTGTCGGGCAGGGCCTCGCGCCATGATTGCTGGTCGCTGGTGAGCGCTTCGGCAGCAGCGCGGTCGCCGCTCGCAACGGCTGCGGCCGCGAGGGCGGCCTCGGTTTCCAGCAGCGTTTGATCCGCTTTGGCGTAGGTGTTGCGGGCAATGCCGAGCCGTTGTTCCCTGGTCAGGCGCTGGTAGCTGCCGTCGATGCGGAAGTCGCGCGCGGGAGCGGCGCCGACCCATTCCAAGGTCACTTGGCCGTGGTCGGGGCGCCATCGCAGGCGCACGGCTTCGGCGCCGCCGGCGACGAGGTCGTTGACCAGCGCTTCGCGGGTGGTTTCGTCGAGCCGGCCGGTGCCGATCGCGGTCTGGAAACCGCCCTGATCGTTGGGGTAGCGCAGTTCGACCACCATGGATTGATCGTCGCCGACGGCGATGGTCAACAGGTTGGGGTGACCGCTTTCCTGCGGGCCGTGGTAGAAATCGGGCTCGACCGGCCGGTCCCGCGCTGACGCCGCTGCGATGCCCAGCAACCCGGCCAGGACCCAGACCAACCCCCGACCGGGGCCCGGGTTGAATCGTCGGAAGCGGCGACGGCAACGGGGCTGGCGGCGGCAATCGCACGCGGGGCGGGTTGGCATCGGTGATGGGGCGGCAATTGGTCTCATGATGGGACGCTGGATCTCGGCGGCGGGCCCGGTGACTGCGCTCAGAAGCGGATGAACAGGGTCGGTTCGTGGGGGGCGGCCAGGGAATCGTCCTCAAACCAGCCGCCCTCATCCACCAGGTCCGAACCCACGGATCGCAGGATGGCGTCGCGCTGGTTGTAGCGCAACGGTTCGCCGTCAAAGGGGTCGATGGGCAGCTCCGGGATGTAGTCCGGCACCAGATCGGCAAGCGTTGCCGGCAACCGGCCTTCAACCGCGTGGTAGCGTCGCAGGGCGAACAGCGTCAGGACCAGCTCCCGCTGAGCCTTGAGCAGGGTTTGCTGGTCATGGAAGCCGGCATAGTGGCGGATGCGATCGGCGAAGTAGGCCTCGCCACGCCAATTGGAGTTCAACAACCGCCGCAAGCCCTGGCGCCGGTCCGGGATCCGGTCGAGCGCGCGTCCGGAGCGGGCGAAGTGCGCGCGCTGCACCTCTCCGGCAAGGTCCCGGAAGCTGGAGGCAAACAACCGCAGCGTGGCGTTGGGCTTGAAAAACGGATCGGCCCGCGTGGACGCGTCCGTCGCCGCCCGGCCGCCCGCTTCGGAGCCGCC
>SKLO01000256.1 GCA_007123195.1 Verrucomicrobiales bacterium
CCCAAGGAGCCGCGGCATCCTTGCCGCGAGGGGTCGCGGCGGGAGAGGGCCGCGATGGCCCGTGATGTGCGTGGCCGAACGGCAGGGATGCCGTTCCTCCTTGCGCGCTGCGCGCGGGGTGGGGGAGACAACCTCCCGCGTCAGCCGGGCATCTCGGCCATCGCCCGTGGCATGAATTGTTCCAGGTTGGCGATGCGTGACTCGTCGAGCGGGTGGGTGCTGAGGAATTCTGGCATGCGGGCACCGCCCTGAGCCTGCCGGTATTGCATGAAGTTGATCCACACCTGCACCGATTCGCGGGGGTCGTAGCCGGCGCGCGCCATGTAGATGGCGCCCAATTGGTCGGCCTCGAGTTCCTGCCGCCGGGAAAACGGCAGCACGCCGCCGACGGTGGCGGCGGCGCCGTAGCCGCCGAGGATGGCGGCGCGCTGGGCGTCGGACATATCGCGCTGACCGAGACCGATTCCGAGGGCCACGCCGCCGAGGGCGGCGGCGGTTTGGGCGGTGCGTCGCTCGCCGGCGTGGCGGGCGACCACGTGACCGAGTTCGTGGCCCAGCACGGCGGCCAACTGGGCGTCGTTGCGGGCGACCTGGAACAGGCCGGAGTGGATGCCGACCTTGCCTCCAGGCAGGGCGAAGGCGTTGGGCGTGGGGTCGTCGAACACCACAAATTCCCACTCCGCCCCCGCCAGCGGCACGTGTGGCACCAGACGGCGTGCCACCCGTTGCACCCGGGCGTTGTGCTCGGCGTTGGTCGAGATCGTGCGCTGCTGCTTGATGCGTTCGAACTCGGCGTAGCCCAGCCGCGCCTCCTCGGACGGGCTCATCATGCTGAATGTCGGCCGGTCCATGTCCGGCATCGTGGTGCACGCGGCGGTCCAGAACAGGCCCCCGGCCAGCAGCAGGGGCGCGGTCAGGGGCAGCAATCGAACAAGCTTGAAGGTTGTTTTCATGACACGATGATCAATGTTGGGTTCCTCTTCAAACCACGCCGTCAGCGGTTTGCCAAGCGCCAACCGCGCGCGGTCCGGTGGTCGCGGAACATTTTATGAAACTCACGTTTTGCGGTGCCGCGGGCACCACCACCGGTTCCCAGCACCTGCTGGAAGTGAACGGCCGGCGGATTCTGTTGGATTGCGGCCTTTTCCAGGGTCGGCGGCAGGACACCTACGAGCGCAACCTGCACTTCCGGTTCGACCCGGAGTCGGTCGATGCGGTGGTGTTGTCCCACGCCCACATCGACCACAGCGGCAACCTGCCGAATCTGGTCAAGCAGGGGTTTCGCGGCAACGTGCATGCCACCCATGCCACGCGCGACCTCTGCAGCGTGATGCTGGCGGACTCGGCCCGGATCCAGGAGGGCGACCTCGCCTGGCTGAACCGCCGCAGGGAGCGGGACGAGCTGCCACCGATGGAGCCGATCTACACCAGCGACGACGCCGCGG
Organism: Verrucomicrobiales bacterium; assembly: GCA_007123195.1. Classification (GTDB taxonomy): domain Bacteria; phylum Verrucomicrobiota; class Verrucomicrobiia; order Verrucomicrobiales; family SKLO01; genus SKLO01. Next base: position 1,446 of record SKLO01000256.1, read on the forward strand.
CGACGATGCGGCAGTTCGTCACCACTGGCTACGACAGGCCGTTGCCGGTCACCGACGGCGTGACCCTCACGTTCATTGAGGCCGGTCACATCCTCGGCAGCGCCCAGGTGTTGCTGGAGATCCGCGATCGCGGGGACGGCGAAGGACGCCCGTTCAGGTTGTTGTTTTCCGGTGACATTGGCCGTCCTGGCAACGAACTGCTGCGCCCGGCGGAAGCCGTGAGCGACGTTGACGCGTTGATCCTCGAGTCGACCTACGGCGGGCGGCACCATGAGGATGAGGTGCAGTCGGACGAGGAGATCTGCGAATTGCTGGAGCAGGCGTTGCAGAAGCGCGGGCGCATCATTATTCCGGCGTTTGCGGTCGAGCGCACCCAGCAGTTGTTGCTGGTGCTGCACCGGCTGTTCGAGTCCGGGCGGCTGCCGCAGGTGCCGGTGTTCGTCGACAGCCCGCTGGCCGTGACCGCGACCGACATCTTCCGGCTGCACCCGGAGGCGCTCAGCCCGGCCGTGCATCGGTTGTTCATCGAGCGTCGGGATCCGTTTGGCTTTGAGAACCTGACCCTGACGCGTTCGGTGGCCGAGTCGCGCTCGCTCAACGACCGTCCGGGGCCGATGATCATCATTTCCGCCTCCGGCATGTGCGAGGGCGGCCGGGTGCTGCACCATTTGCGCAACCACATCGGCGACCGCAACACCACCATCCTGTTCGTCGGCTACTGCGCCGAGCAGACGCTTGGCTGGAAGATCCTCAACGGCTGGAAGGAGGTGCGGATCTTCGGCGACCCGTTCAAAGTCAAGGCGGCGGTGCGCAGCCTCGACTCGTTTTCCGGCCACGCCGACCACGACGAGTTGCTGCAGTATGTCGACCGCCTCGACGGGCCGCTCGAGCGGATCTGGCTGGTGCATGGGGAGCCGGAGCGCTCGGAGGCGCTGCGTGAGGCACTGGCCGGCAGATTCAGGCGCAGCCGGATTGAGGCGCCGGCGCTCGGGGATGTGGCCGAGTTTTGACAAAGCGGTCCGGTTCCTGCAAGGTCAGCCTCCCGCATCTGGTCCACGACCGCACGCCGCCGCTGCGGCCCATCGTTCGTGGCCTGCCGATCGCCGCATGAAGACCTTGTTGATGACCCGTGAGTTTCCGCCCCACGTCTATGGTGGCGCCGGAGTGCATGTCGAATACCTGAGCCGTGAGCTGGCGAGGCTGTGCGAGGTGGAGGTGCGCTGCTTCGGCGACCAGCACGTGTCCGGCAATGGGATCAGCGTCAACGGCTTCCGGGTGCCCACGCCGGACGGCTGGGACGCCCCGGCGCCGCTGCAATCGGTGTTCAACACGTTTGCTCACGGGCTTGAGTTCAACGGCCGTGACATCGACGCCGACGTGGTGCATCTGCACACGTGGTACAGCCATTTCGCCGGGGTGATGGCCAAGCTCAACTACGGCCTGCCGATGGTGCTCACGACCCACTCTCTGGAGCCGCTGCGGCCGTGGAAGCGGGAGCAGCTGGCCGGCGGCTACGACTGTTCGCTGTGGATCGAGAAGACCGCGATTGAAATGGCCGATGCGGTGGTGGCCGTGTCAGAGGGCACCCGGGACGATGTGCTGCGGTTGTTCGACGTGGATCCCGCCCGCGTTCACGTCATTTACAACGGCATTGACTCCGAGGAATACCAACCGGTCGAGCGCCCCGAGGTGCTGCGCCGTCTGGGCGTGCGCGAGGACCGGCCGTTCGTGCTGTTTGTCGGCCGAATCACGCGGCAGAAGGGCATCATCCATCTGGTCAATGCAATCCGTCACATGGACCCGGGGTTTCAGGTGGTGCTTTGCGCCGGCGCACCCGACACCCCGGAGATCGCGGCCGAAATGAGGGCGGCGGTTGATCGCGAGCGGGCGCATCGCGACGGCATCGTGTGGATTGCCGACATGCTTTCGGTGCCTGACAAGGTGGCGTTGTATTCGCACGCGCGGGCGTTTTGCTGCCCGTCGATCTACGAGCCGTTCGGCATCATCAACCTTGAGGCCATGGCCTGCGGCACCGCGGTGGTGGCCAGCCGGGTGGGCGGCATGACCGAGGTGATCGTCGATGGCGAGACCGGCAGCCTGGTGCCGCTGGAGCAGCAGCAGCAGAGCCCGTTCGAAGCGCTGGACCCGGACCAGTTCGCCCGCGACCTGGCCGCGGAAATCAACCGGGTGATGGCTGACGAGGCGCTGGCCGCCAGGCTTGGCGAGGCCGGCCGCCGCCGTGCGGTCGAGGTGTTCAGTTGGAGCGCGATTGCCCGCCAGACGGTCGACCTGTATGCCCGCGTGACTGGCCGCGACTGAGGCGAGACGCGTCACATGACGGCGGCGCGTGGTCTGATGGGTAGCAACGCGGGGGGG
>SKLO01000262.1 GCA_007123195.1 Verrucomicrobiales bacterium
CCGGCCACGGAGAACCAGTCCATCAGCACGGTCGACTGCACCCGCACGACGCCCGGCTCCAGAGGCGTGTCGGGCTCCAAGGCGAGGTTCCAGTTGACCGGCTGGTAGCCTGGGTGGCTGTTGTCGGCGCCATAGCGCTGGCCCTGCGGGTTGGGCGGGAAGTTGGAATACAGGATCGTGCTTTGATCGGCCTCATCCTTGACCGGCCGCCGGACTGCGAAGCCGCCGCGCCAGGGGTCGGCGATGGCGTTGCTGTTGTGGTAGGGATTGACGTTGTTGGCGGTGCCGTCGGCGCAGGCGATGAACAGCGCCGACACCTCGCCGAGCGAATAGGAGCGGCCGAACCCCATGTGGCCGTTGCGTCTTGAGGGGATTACCTGGCCGTGCCCGGGGTAGAGACCGAAGCCGAGGTTGTGATAGCCCGCCTGGGTGCGGCCGGCAAAACGGCCCGGGGTGTAGGTGCGGAACTCGTCGGGCGATTCCGGGAGGTGGGTCAACAGGCGCGGGTAGGTGGCATCGGCGCCGCTGAGGTTCGGCAAGGTGTCGTGCTCCAGCCTGGCGTCATACAGGTTGGTGGCGCGGATGTAGTCGAACAGACTGGTGACCAAACGGCCGCTGTCGGCCGGATACTTGTCGGCCAGTGCGGCGGCGTAGCCGGGAGCCTGACGTTGTGCCAGGTCTTCGAGGTAGTCGAGCAGGATCCGGTTTCGTGGCAGCCCGACGTCGTGGGTGGCATGATCGTGGCGCTCGCGCTGGAAGTGATAGGGTCGGCCGCCGAGGCTGGCGCAGCGCGCGATCAACTGGTCGAACACGGTGCGTCCGTCGGCCCGGGCGTGCACCGGCCACATGGCCACCCGGGGGGTGCCGTGGAGGGTGTAATCAGGCGCCCGACCGATGGCGCTGAGGAAAAACCCGGACCGTTCGAGCAACCGGGCGCCGTCGGCCGGCGACCACGACCCGCCGCCGTTCAACCCGAGGTGCAGCGGGTTGGGTTGGCGGTCTTCGCGCAGCAGGAACTCGTCGGTGGTCACATACAATCGCTCCGCGGCAGCCTGGTCGGCATGCCAGGGCACCGGGTCGGCGTTGAGTTCGATGGTGCCGGCGAGAGTGCCTACGTGCGCCACTTTGGGAACAATCTCATACAACAACCCCTTGCCGTCGGCGCCGAGGTCGGTTTCGGGCGCCAGCACCGGCAGCAGCGAGGTGGTGGCCGGGTGACCGGGAAACCGCTGGAACTCGCCGGTGGCCGGCGGCGCCCGTGCCCACCAGCGGTCCTGCGCGGTCGGACCGCCGCCGTGCAACACCGAGGGCATGGCGAAGTAGGTCGGCGCCGAGGCGCTGTTGACCGGCAGCTTGCAGGTTTCGTCGTCGGCCCAGTAGGCGATCCGGCCGACGATTGGGTTGTCGTCGGCGGGAGTCACCGGGCCGCGGAACACGCCGGCGGCGTCGAGCGTGCCCAGGCTCCCGTCCGCGAGCACGTAGATCCACTCCACCGGCAGCGGCAGCCGCAGTCCGTCGGGGGAAGCCTGGCCGGGCGCCACGACTCCATCGACGGCGCCCCCGCCAGCCCCTGTGGGCTGGTAGGAGAAGCCTTGCACGGCGGCCGAAGAACCTTCGTCGACCGCCGCGCGGGGATCGATCACCGGGTGACTGACCGTGGTCGTGCCGTCGCTGCGGCGGCGCACCACCGGCTGGTTGATGTCGACCCAGCGGTGGGGCTGGTCAGCCCAACCGGGAGGCGCCACGTCGTCCAGCAGCGCCGCCTCACTGCCGCGATGCACCAGTTCGGCCGAGCTGTAGAGCTTGCGGGCGGCGACAAAACCGCCGTCGAGCGAGTAGCGACGCACCACCCCGGGCTGGGCGGCCCAGAAGCCCGGTTGCCCGGCGGGTTGGTCGACTCCGCTGGCGGCCGCGCGCAGTTGCTGGACCACCAGGCTGGCACTGAGGTCTGCGAGCAGGGCGGCCCGCTGCTGGTGATGATAGGCCCCGGCGCCCTCGCGCTCGGTGCGCGCAATGCTGAACATCGCCGCCAGCAGCACGGTCATCAGCGCCAGACAAACCGCCACGGTCAGCAGGGCAAATCCCGAACTGCGGCGGCTTCGCGGCACCGGTCGGGGCGAGCCACGTGACGGAATATCACCACGGCGGGTCGCGTCCGCCGATCGTGATCGGCGGGGCCGAGCCGGTCTGGTCAGAAGTTGCTTCACGGGCGGCGGCGGCGACCGCCCACCAGCCACGTAAGGCCAACCGCCAGCAGGATCGCACGAGTCGGTTCGGGCACGGCGCGCAGGAACTGGTCGGGGGTCAGAACCTCACCGGACAGGCGGATCTCGTCGAGCCAGCCGTCGAAGGCGCGACCGCCGGCGCCGCTGCCGATGAACAAGGGATTGTTGTCGTAGACCAGAAAGCTGTTGAACACGTCGTCCGGGTTCTGGGCGTTGTTCAGCAGGCCCGTGGCCACTTGATTGTAATCCATGAACAGAGTGAAGCGCCCGGCCTGCTGGAGGTCGGGGTCTCCGGCCTCAAAGGTGACGGCAAAATGATGCCACTGGCCGTCATTGACCGCGGGACCGCCCGGACCGAAGCCTTGGTTGAATCCCGGCACACCGCCGCCACCGGTCCCGGGCACCTGGTGGTCGGACCGCACCCGGAGCCGGGCGGTATTGTGCAGGTCGACCACCCAGGAAGCGCCACCGGCCTCCTGGCGGGATTTGCCGACCAGAGTCGGAAAATTGACCATGTTGTCGAACAGGAAGAACCCCTCGACGGTGAAATTCTGCGGCTTCAGCAGTGGACCGCCCGGGTCGCTGACTTGCACACGGCTGCCTTCGGCGCTGTCGACCCCGCCGGTGTTGATGAACCGAAGCGAGCTGGTGTTGTTGGAATTCACGTAGGGCCCGTTGATGCCGTCGCGAATGGCCGGCGCCACCACCACCGAACTGTGGACCGGAGCCGAACCGCTGCCGACGCCCTGGCCCACACCCATGAGGTTGTTGCCCGAGGAATCGGCCAGCGTGGTGGCCGGGGTTCCCGGCGTCTGATCATCGAACTGCCAGTAGCCGATCACCGCCGCTCCGGCCGGGGCCGAGATTGACAAGGCCACCGCCAATGAACAGGCGCCCACCCAGCGGGAGGGACCGCGGGCTGCCTGAGCTGCCGGCGGGTTCCCGGGCGAAGGTTGGCATCCCGGGCGGAAGAATATCGAGCGAAACGAAGTCATCATGATTCAAAGGTGGGGAGAGTGAAATCGTCGCCCGCGAAAATAGTCGCGGGCGACGACAATGATTGGGAACGGGCGGGTTGGTTGACTGATCGATCGGCCACGCAGGGGCCTCATTACTAAACGCCTGGCCGCAAAACCGTCTTGCACCCGAGTCTTGATCGAATTCCACCGACCGTCGGGGCAGAAGATCGGGATCGAGACCGGGCCAGCCAGTGACCGGCAATGCCCGCCCTCCCAGGTCCTGGCCGGGGTGCTATTCAGCGTCCCCTCTTAGCAGCTACGCCGATACCGTGCCCTCAGGATCGCCAACGGCGCCAACATCCCGGGCTTGAGTTTGGTCCCGAAGGGGTGTTGCGAGCCGCCGCAGTCCCGGTCAGCTCCCCAGTGTCCCGATTCACATGGCTCCGCGCCCGCAAAGCGCAGGCAAAACACGCCGCCGCCCCGTGAGGCCTACCCCGCCCGGGTCTGGCGGACGCAGCGACCGTAGGTTGAATTGCAGCAATTCGACCGGGGGGCGGGTCGATCGTCCCCGGCGCCCACTTCCCTCACGGCTCCTTCCGCCCCCTGCGAATGAAACCGCCACGCG
>SKLO01000479.1 GCA_007123195.1 Verrucomicrobiales bacterium
CATCCCCGAGCCCGGTGTGCCTTCGCTCCTCGCGCTGAGCCTGCTGCTGTTGATCGGCCGCCGTCACCGTCGCGCTGTTTGACATCTCTGACTGAGCAATGGCCGAAGGGCAGGGCAATGGGGCGGCGCTACCTTCGACTCCTTTGATTTGCTGCACGGGCGGCAGTTCTGAATCGCCCAACCACCCGCGAGTGGTCAGCAAAGCCCTCAGGCCCAACAACGGACCGTCATTCCACAGTCCAGGCCAACGGTCCAGGTGGGCATCCAGCCGTCTTGGCCATCACCCGCCTATCAGCGGCCTGAAAGCCGGGATCCGGGGGCGGCAGGCGGTGACCACCGGCGTATGGCACCCCATTGGGGCCGAGTGGAATTGGGAACGGCAGGCCCCACGGCTTTGTCCCGCGCTAATGGAGCGCCCCTCACGCTGGTCCCAGCGCGGCGGTCCGGTCCATGCCGGAAGAAAATGGTACGCGGACTGGGATTCGAACCCAGGACCAATTGGTTAAAAGCCAACTGCTCTACCGCTGAGCTATCCGCGCACGGGTCAGGGGAGCACCCAACATGCACCTTCCGCGACAGGGTGCAACCGGGAAATCGCTTTTTAACCCCGGTGGGCGGTCCGTTCGAGCCAATCGGCCAGCCGCACGAGGTCCGAGCCGGGCCGCTGGACCCGGTAGACCCGCAGCCCGGCCGCAATGGCGCCGGCGACATCCCTCTGCGGATCGTCGCCGACATGCAGGCAATCCGCGGCTTGGGCACCGACCGCCCTGAGCGCGGCCTCAAACACCTCCGGGTCCGGCTTGCAGGCCCCCACCTCGCTGCTGAGGATCACCTGCTCAAACCGGTCGGCCACGCCCAGCCCCGCCAGCACCCGCCGCAGTCGGCGATCGAAATTCGACACCACCAACAGCCTCGGGCCGTGGCGCCAACGGTCGAGAGCCTCCGCGGCGTCGGCAAACAACCGCCACGCCGCGCCCTGCCCGAACCATTCGAACAGTTCCTCAAAGCAGCCCTGGAACCGCCGTCGCCAGTCACCTGGAGAGGCCCCCGCCTCGGCGAACACCTCTGCCACCAGCGATCGCCACCAGTCCCTGTCGTCATCCGGGGCCGGCAGCGGCGCGGTTCGCCGGGGCGGGGGCCATCGGCGCCACACCGCCGCGAACGCCGCGCCGGCCGCCACCGGGTCCAATTCGATCCCGTGCGCCCCTGCCAGCCTCGAGTAAGTGAGGCCGACCGGCTCGCCCGGCTGGATGAGGGTGCCGGCCGCATCCAGCAGCAGCACCGCCGGCGGTTTTGTCAGATCCTGGGTGTCCCTGATTTCCACTTGATTCCCCCGGTTGAGGCGGCTACGATGGTTCCCTGCCGTTTCGGCAGCCCTGACATTTGAGAATTGGATTCTCAAGGCTGGAGTGGGTTCTACCCGCTCTTTTCTTTTATGGATCCAAAAACTTCCGGTGGCAGGGCTCCGCTGTGGCCAAGCTCACTGCCAGGACAGCACCAACCCGCCACCCATCAATCATTCATGACCAACGAGCTGGTAGCGCTCTTCGATTACTACGAAAAGGAGAAAGGCATCGACCGCATGACCATGGTCGAGGCCCTCTCGGGAGCGTTGCTGTCCGCGTCCAAGAAGAGCATCGGACCGGCCCGCGAGTTGCGCATCGATATTGATCCCGACAAGGGCGTCATCAAGGCGATCGCCCGGCTGTTGGTGGTCGACAAGGTCTCCGCCCCCTACGACGAAATCAACCTGGCCACGGCCCGACGGATCAATCCGGACGCCCAGCTGGAGGACGAGGTCGAGGTCGAAGTCACGCCGAAGGATTTCGGGCGCATCGCCGCCCAAACCGCCAAACAGGCCATGATGCAGCGTTTGCGCCAGGCCGAGAAGGCGATGATCTACGAGGAGTTCAAGGATCGCGCCGGCGAAATCGTCAACGGCGTCGTCCGCCGCTTCGAGAAATCGGACGTCATCGTCGACCTCGGCAAGTTCGAGGGCATCATGCCCTCGCGCGAGCGGGTCCAGACCGAGGACTACGCCGTCGGCGACCGCCTCCGGGCCTACGTCGTCGCCGTCGACAACGGTGCCCGTGGCCCCGAGATCGTGCTCTCGCGCAGTCACCCGAATTTTGTCCGCCGGCTGTTCGAGGTCGAGGTCAGCGAGATCGCCGACCGCACCGTTGAAATTCGGTCGATTGCCCGCGAAGCCGGCTACCGCACCAAGGTCGCGGTCCACAGCATCGACGACAAGGTTGATCCGGTCGGAGCCTGCGTCGGCATGCGCGGTGCCCGGGTCAAGAACATCGTCCGCGAACTCAACAACGAGAAGGTCGACATCATCCGCTGGTATGAGGATCCCGAGGAGTTCGTCAAGGACGCCCTGCGGCCGGTCCAGGTGCGATCGATCCAGGCCGATCCCGAGCGCAAACGCATCCGGGTCACGGTCGCCGATGAGGAGTTGTCCAAGGCCATCGGTCGTCGCGGCCAGAACGCGCGGCTCACTTCGCGGCTGATCGGCTGGGATGTCCAGATCGATAAGGACGAATCGGCGCACGAAGCCTTGGTCGCCAGAATCGGGGAGGCTGCCGAACTGCTGCGCGATGAACTGGAACTCACCAACGAAGTCGCCGCCGCCCTGGCCACCGCCGGTGCTACCAACATCGACGCCCTCCTCAGCATGGAGGTGGTCGACATCACCGATGTAACCGGGATTGACGAAGCTTCAGCAACGGATATCTTGAGCCGGGCCCGCGCCAAGGCCGGCGTCGACAACGGCGATGGCGGCGACGCAGCCACGGCCGAGGCCGAGTCTGGAGCAGAAGACGCCGCAGAAGAAGCCGCGGCTGACGCCGGCATCAACGTCGACGCCGAAGCCGGGACGCAGGCACCCACACAGACCGAAGCCGACACCGCCGTCGTGGCCGGGTCCGAGCCGGATCCTTCCTTGGATTCCGAGCCTCAGACGCCCGCGCATGTCAATGTCCCGCCAAAACCGGAGGCCACCGCCCCGCTGGAGGAGCCGGCCAGCTGAAAACCTGCCGGGCCGCCTCGCCGGTCATGAGCGACGCTACCGCCCTCACAGGCGGAACGGCCGCCATGACACCGGGTCCGCCGCTTCCCTGCTTTTGGCCCCGCCAATCCAGGAGTCACCATCCAACTCAATCCATCACCCGACACTTCGCGCCGCCCGACTCCCCGGCGCCCCGTATTTATTCAACGCATGGCTGCAGAATCGACCAAAGACTCCGTCAGGAACCGAGACTCCTCCCCCGTCGATGACGCCGGGGAGGCCAGGAAAGGCGTGCTCGACCTGATCGGGGAAAAGCCGCGCCGGCGACGCCGCGCGTCCCAAGACGCCGCTGAACCCGCGGAGCCTGCCGTCGTGGTTGGGGGCAAGCCCCTGCAGCAAGCCAAGAAGGAGGCGCTCAACCTGTTTGAGGAGGATGAGCGCAAGGAGAAACAACGCCGTGAAGGCCGGGGTGGGGGAGTGCGCCGGCGAACCGACGCCGAACCGGGTCCCAGCCTGCCGCCGATCTCCCTGCTCCAGGGAGAAAAACCAGGGCCACGACTTCCGGCCCTCAACCTCCGGCCGCCAGAGCCCGAGCCCAAGCCGCCGGCCGACGAGCCCGTGGTTGCGGCCGGTGCCGGGGACGCCGCCGACACCCCCCCCGCCGATGACGACAAGGTCGTCCACATCAAGCCGCCGATCATCGTCAAGGACCTGGCCGAACGCCTCGGCTTGCGACCGTTCCAATTGATCAAGGACCTGATCGAGTTTGAGGTCTTCGCCACCCCGGACAAGCC
>SKLO01000368.1 GCA_007123195.1 Verrucomicrobiales bacterium
CCGCCCTGGCGGGCGGCCATCCAGGCGCCGGCGGCGAGGCCGGCGATCGAGCAGATCAGGAACGCGGTGCCGGCCAGCAGCAGGGTGGGGCCGAGGCGTTCGCGGACCTCGTCGAGCACCGGGCGTTCAAGGCTGTAGGCGCGGCCGAGGTCGCCGCGCAGGGCGTTGCCGATCCAGTTGAAATACTGCGCCGGCAGCGGTTCGTCGAGGGCCATGGCGCGGCGCAACTCCTCCACGCGCTCATCGGTGGCCTGGGCGCCGAGGATCACCCGGGCCGGGTCGCCGCCGACCATGGCCATCATGGCGAACACCAGGATCGACACGGCGATCAGAACCGGTGCCAGCAGCAGCAGACGATGGAGGGTAAAGCGGAGCATGGTGGGTGGTGGTTAATGGTTACCGTTGCCCCACTGGTCCGCCTCAGCGGTGGTTGTTTTCGAGCATTCCAAGATTCGCTTCGGCGAAGGCCCTGCCCATCAGGGCGAAGGTCTTCGCGCAGCCGAGATAGTGATAGCCGGCGTTGGAGGCGCCGCGTTCCCACAGCGCGACCTCGGCTGGGCTGATCAGATCGGACTCGTATTTCACGAGGTAGTCCCGCTTTTGCTCTGCCGTCATCCTGCCATCGGCATTCGCGTGGTCTTTGTGGTTCGAGTCGAGGAAATGCCGCATCTGCCGCACCTGGCCGCGCTTGTCATCGATGGCTCCGAGTTCGTCCGACCAGAAAGGCGCGGTTTCCACGGCGGCGACATTGCCCTTGAACCCGGGCATCCCGGCGGGTGCGGCCATCGCCTGGCGGAACGTCGCCATCCCGGTTGATTCGTCCCCGAGTCCGCCAACCCCTATCACGCCGATCACGAATGGCAGGTTTGGTGCTTCGAGATCCTTGCGCACGTCGCGGATGAAATGGGCGAGCAGTTCCGTGTAGAGATCGAAGCGGTCCGGTTGGTTGTGCCTTGGGTAAACATGGCCATCGACCATGTCGTTGAATCCCTGAAGCCAGACGAAACCCGCGAGTTCATGGCCATGGGCGGGATCGTAATCCGGATGAACGCGCTGGATGTCGGCGAGCACGCTTTTCACATGTTCGATCATCAGTCGGTAATAGTGGCCGGTGGCCGCGTCCTTGTCGATTTTCCACTGCTCGAAATCCTTCGGGATGCCGTGGCCCTCCTGTTTCGGGTAGTTTTCCAATTGGAACGGACTCAGTTGATACGGCCCCGCGCCGGGCGGTCGGAAATCTGTGTGCAGGCTCTTGCCGCCCCAAGCAGCCTTGATGATCAGCACCGGCTCATCAAGAGCCGCTTGCATGGCGAGGCCGAAGGTGAGCTCCGGCCCGATCTTGTCGCCGGGCTCGGTGGGATCCAGCCCCCACATCGACCCATAGCCCGCCGTGAGTTGGCCGGCGATTTCGAAATTCCTTTCACCGGCACCGGTCAGATAGGAAATCCAGGCGCCATCGCACACCGCCGGCCTGCCGTCGGGGCCGCGCATCATTTCGAGCATCGGCGCGGTCGCGGGGTCGTCGCCGATGTAATCAAAGGTGCTGACGTTCGCTGGCCCCTCCATGTTCGATTGTCCGGCGAGGATGAAGACCTTGAGCGGCTTCGCCTCCACGCCCAGGGCGGCAAGAAGCAGGATGGCCAGGATGGTTGCGCTGTGTTTCATGGTTATTGTAAGGCAGTGATTCGTTGGGCATATTTTCTCCAGAAGCTGAGACGTTGGGCCCCTTCCTCATGCTGGCTGGCGGCAGCGGGGCCGCATGTCCGTTGGATCCGCGCCAGCACCCGGTCATCCCTGTGGGCCGCCCGGCGCAGCAGCACCCAGTCCTGCCAGCCCCCGCGGCGGATGATGTCGTCCACGGCGGCGAGGGTCAATTCCTGATGATTGAGATGGCGGTGCTGCATGGGAATGACGTTCGGCCCCAGTGTAGCGGTCTGGGATAGGCAGCGCAAGCTTTCGTCACTGATTCTCCTCGTTGTCGAACGCCTCCAATTCCACGCTGTCGAAAAGCGAGTCCCCGCCCGCCGTGCGGCTCATCACAGCTTGTCCGTCCTCTTGTCCGCCAAAGCCTTGGCGTGGGAGGAAGCTTCGGCGAAGGAGGAACCGCCGCTGCCCCACTCTGTCCCGCGCTACCCCCGAATCACCGCCTTGGTCCAGAAATCCGCCCGGCTTGTCGTAGCCTAGCGAAGGAGGATCCGCCGCGTCGGCAGATCGGCCGCCTCAAGCGGCTGAATTTCTCCTTCTCTCTGGTTTTCATGGACTTAGCTCATGCACTCACCTCGGAATGTGAAGTGTTCGCTTTCGCCGGTGGACTGCTTAGCCGCGATTAGCGGTTCGTTGTATGCGAAGCCATCCCGCAGGTCGTCGCGAGTCTTCGAGCGAGGACCATATTGCTTTGCCGCTGACGACGTCGTTGCGGGCGATGGTGATGGTTTCCAAGGTGGTGCCGAAGAGCCAGGTGGTGACTTGTTCCCCTGTGTCGGGGTCGGTGAGGATCAGGCGGTGCGTGATGGCACTCATCAGCCTGCATCATGCTCTTCAAGGCGCAGCCAAGTCGGATTCGGCCTGTACGGCCGTCCATGCGTTGTTGAAGACAATAGAGCGTCGTGCAGCCACATCAATCTGCCCTTGTAAGGCCCGCTCAAGACACGGACTTCAACGGCCAGTGTGCTCCATGTGACATTATCGCGGAATTGAAGGCGTTCTACTTCTAGAAGCGTTCCCGCTGAGATAATGGAGAACCTGGGGTAGGACGATGGTGATGATTTGAATTCGGAAACAGTTTTACGATAGGTCTGATATCCCTCGCGGAGGGCTATGTAGGCGGTAATGGCGGTGGATCCGTCCGTAATCGCGTCCTGCCTCAGTCGCAATTTCTGCCCCTTATACAGTGTTCCATATTCCGATGCCCGGGCGGTTACATCCTTGACAGTTGGCCTGGGATGAAAACATCCTGCGCCAGTCATGAGGAAAGCCACCAACAACATGGTCGATGCGACGATCCTCATACCGGCTCCTCTGGTTTGCATCCTCGATGCAACAGGTGCATGGCCATGTTGCATCCCTGACTGTGGCAGATCATGATGATGTCCTCAGCCACCCTGTAATGTTGTCGGCGAACTCCGCATGAAACAGCAGGTTCCAGCCGAAGTCCGAATGATTGCCTGAACGGGGCTCGAAGGCGGGGTGAGGATGGATGGCATGCCGAAGGCGCTGTAGGTGTAGCGCTCGACGATGGTGCCGTTGTGGTCGGCGATGGCGACGGACAGCTTCGCCGCGATCAGCGGTTTGTTCCATGCGAAGCCCCTCCGCTGGTCGTCGCGAGTCTGCGAGCGAGGACACTGCCACGGCGCGTCAGCGCTCAGCTTGGCGAAGCCTCCTCGCAGGTCGTCGACCAACGGGAGAGGACAACCGTAGCCGGTGCAGGGCTCGCCGCCGTCGGACACGTCCTCGCCGTCAAGCGCGGTCCAGCGGCGCTGGAGGCCGGGCTGGGGCAGGGTGGCTTTGACGGCGGGGGCCATGACATCGGAATCGTAACCGGGCCCGGTGAAGAAGGCAAGTCCGGACTGAACTTTCCACCCCGCGCCCTGTGATTGAACCACAAAGAACGCAAAGAACTCAAAAAATGGAAAGCCTGAATCCGGGCGGGGTAGCGGATGTCTGGGTTTCTGCCTTTGCCGTCCAAGCGCTCCCAACCCAATGGTGTTCCACACTCTGGATTCTTTGTGATCTCTGCGTTCTCTGCGGTTGATTCTCTCTGTCATCGACTCGTCACCCAGTCACGCGCCACCCCCGGAATCAC
>SKLO01000345.1 GCA_007123195.1 Verrucomicrobiales bacterium
GGTTTCCCCGGCCGGCAGGAACCGGCTGCGAAGCCGCCGTTGTTCATCGGTGATGATCGGTCCCTCCCACTCGATCCAATCGATGATCAGGAACGGATACAGCGGCACCCCCTCTTCGTCGGTGAGTTTCAGCTGCCACGGGATGCGACCTTCCGCGAGGCTGAAGAACGGCTCCCTGCCGGCGCGGCCCGAGCGGGGCAGAATCGATGGCCCGGGCACGTCGTTGCTGACCCGGTAGGAATGATTGCCGGGCGGCAGGTGGGCGGTGAATTCAACCACCACCGGTTCATCCTCGGAGGCGATGATGTCCTGCTCAAACAACATGCGGTCGATGCGGTCGACGTAGAACGTCAGCCGCGGCGCGCGTCCCCCCGGGGGACGCAATCCGCTGACCTGGATCCGCACCCTGTAGTCGCCGGCGGTTCTGGTCATGTTATGAGCAGGGCCCGGGCGCCCGCCCTGAAGCTGGTGGCCCGGCCACAAATCGACCCGCACCTTGTCGGCCAGGCCCTGCTCCTCCAGCGCGGCGATTTCGTGCTGGTTGGGTCCGCCGCGCAGGTCCAGCGCCCGTTTGCGCGAGACGACCGGCTCGGGCGGTGACTCCGGGTAGGCTTCGTCGAGAATGGCCTCGGCGATGGCGAAGTATTTTTCAATGTGCGAGGCCGACAGGCTCATCACCGAGCCGATGCGTTCAAAGCCGTGCCATTCCGGGTCCTCGGACAGTCCGCCCGGGTCGGCGACGTTGATGTTGACGCCCAGCAGGTCGGCCACGGTGTTGCCGTATTCCTCGCGACTCAGGCGCAGCAGCGACACCGGCTCGCGCTGCGCCAGCCGGGCGGCCTCGCCCTCCTTGACCCGCGCCGCCAGCCAGGCCACGACGTCGTCGGCCTCGTCAGCGGTCGGCAGCACGTCCTCTTCCGGCGGCGGCATCTCGCCGGAACTGATCTTCTCCATCACCTCGACCCATTGATGGACCGAGGGACCGCCGCCGACGTCGTGCGACAGGGTGTCGATGCGGAAGTTGCCGCGCTGGCGCTGGTCGTTGTGACAGCGCACGCAGTGGGCTTCAAAAAACGGCTGCACCTCGCGCAGGAACGCCTGCTCGGCGGCGGTCGGTTCGTCAGCTGCCGCCGGGGTGATCACGATCGCGCCGGGGATCAGGGAGGCGGCCACGACCGCGAGCAGGGGTTTCCGGGACATGGATTGGAACGAAACAACCCAACAACGTCCGGCCTGGCCGGGTTTCTTTCAGCGTGCCAGCGATCGAGGCCCGTCCGGGTCCCCGTCACTTGCCGCCGGCGGCGAGCGGCAGCAGTTGACGATACAGCGCGGCCATGGCCTGATCGAAGCAGCAAAACACCACCCGCTCCAGCACCAGCGGGTGGACATCGATGAAGCTGGTGACCTCGGTGACGGCAATCTCCGCGGCGCGCCGCTTGGGAAATCCGTAGGCGCCGGTGCTGATGCACGGGAACGCAATCGACCTCAATTCGTTGCCGGCGGCCAACTCAAGCGACCGCCGGTAGCAAAGTTCCAGCAGGTGATCCTCATTTTCGACGCCGCCACGCCAGATCGGGCCGACAGCGTGGATCACGTGGCGGGCCGGAAGGTCAAACCCAGGGGTGATCTTGGCGTCGCCATGGTCGCAGCCTCCCAGTCGCCGGCAAGCTTCCAACAGTTTCCTGCCGGCCGCCCGATGGACGGCGCCATCCACGCCGCCGCCGCCCAATAAACCAGGGTTGGCCGCATTGACCACGGCATCCACCTCAAGGGTGGTGATGTCGTCGTGGACCACGATCAACCGAGTCATGGCACCACCATGCGCCCCAAAACCGGCGATTGGCAAGTCAAAAGCTCGATTGGAAACGGCATTCCGCGGCGGGTGGGGTCCTCGCCACCAAAGCGGGCAGCCTGTCCGGCCGTCTGCTCAACCGCGGCAACGCCATCCCGGGGCCGGGTGCGCTCAAGGATTTGGCCGCACCATCCGGCCGTCGTCGTGCAGCGCCAGGTCAGTTGGTGCGCTCTTTCTCCTTGACCAGCATGGCAGCCTTGCCGATGCGGTCGCGGAGGTAATGCAGGCGGGCCCGCCGGACCTTGCCACGCCGGGTGACTTCAATCCTGGCGATCCGCGGGGTGTGAACCGGGAACACCCGCTCCACTCCCTCGCCGTAGGAAATTTTCCGCACCGTGAAGCTCTGGCCCACGCCCGAGCCCTTCTTGGCGATGACGATTCCGGCAAAGATCTGGATCCGTTCCTTGCCACCCTCAACCACGCGGGTATGCACCTTGACCGAATCCCCGACGTCAAACGAGGCGACGTCCGGCTTGAGTTGTTCGGCTTCGATTTTGGCAATGGCGTCCATGATGGCTGTGGCTGTGCGGTGATGTGGCGGTAGATCGTAAACAGCGGGGAACCGGCTGGCTCAGGCACCTTCGCGCTCCCCTGCTCCCTTCGCGGACTGCCCGCAGAAGGAGCGCCCACCGAGCCCGCCGGACTCGTGGAGCCCGGAAAGTGGATGATCAACCGCGGGGGCGCAACTACTTTGTCAACAAAAATGAACCAATTCCCGGCCGCGCAGTCCTCCGCGGTCAGCTGCGCTGGAGGCTGCGCAAATCCGCCACCTTCGGCGCCTCGGTGCCGTCGCTGAATCCACCCTTCGGCATCGGGTGCCAGCGCTCCTCCCAGTCGTAATACTGCAGCCCGTGGAAGCCCTTCTTGTAATCATACAAGCTGCCATGGTAGGTGGCGTAACCAGGGTAATACCACTTGACCCCCTGCTGGCGGGCCCATTCCAGCTCCAGCAGCATGGTATAGATCCCCAGGCTGCGCCACTGGCTCTGCGGCTCGAACAGCGCATACACGCTGGATAGCGAGTCGGCGCCGACACAGCCGTAGCTGACCGCCACCAACCTGCCCCGCTCCCTCACCGCGCATTCCACCCCGCGGCAGGGCTCCTTCCAGGGGCGCTTGCCCAAAAAATCCTCCAACTGCTGCGGCCGACCTTCGACCGGGAAGCGCTGGGCATGGCGGCCGAACAAGGACCGGCGCTCGGCATCGACCCTGGACGGGCCGAACGCCGCCTGCAGCGGCAGGTTGTCGCGCAACATCCTCCGCTGGCTGCGACTCGGGCGCCAGGCCTGCACATCCACCCGCAACGGCAGCACCAGGTGCATGCGCCCGTCCATGATCGCCATGTTGTATCGGAAAAACAGGGAGCCGTGGTTCCGCCAGCCGCGCCGCAGGTAGTAATCCAACATGCCGGCATCCACCGAGGCCAACTCCCTCGTGTCTTGAATGATACGCAGCCCCCTTCTCACAGCGGTCAAGAGTCCGATGTCGGCGTGCGGTGGTCAATGCCCAACCGACAGGATGGGAGAGATTGCCTCTGGATCGGGTGTTCTGACCCGGCCGGGCGTCGCAATGGCAACAAACGTCGATGTCCCGATCATATTTTGTCCAACCCACCCTCCCTGCCGACATTTTTGCCGCCTATTGACAGATGGGCAAATCCGGGTCCGTTCAGCGCTCAACTGAATTCATGATCCCCCCCAACGGGTGGCGATCGTTTCGTTCAAGACCATGAAACCATACCGTCAACTGCTGCCCACCTGGCTGCTCTCAGCCGCCGTCGTTCTGTCCCTGGCCGCCACCACTCCTGTGGCCCCGGCGGAGGAAGCCGACGAAAACGAAGTCCAGGAGATCACCCTCAAGCCGGACGCCACCGGCATGAGGTTCGACATCACCGAGTTCACCGTCACCGCCGGCAGCAAGGTGCGCCTCACCTTTGACAACACGA
>SKLO01000617.1 GCA_007123195.1 Verrucomicrobiales bacterium
CTCATCTACGCCCACCGCGAGGACCAGAGGCACTTCAGCTACTACCGCGCCTATCTTGAAGATCTTGTCAACGCGCCGGGACCATTCGCTCTCACCTCGCTGGCAGCCGTCGGCTTCCTTCGGGTCGTCACGCAGCCCGGTTTCAGCAACGGCCCCACGCCGCTGCCCGAGGCGCTCGCGTTCATCGAGACGATTCTCCGGGCACCCTTGTGCCAGTGGCTGCTGCCCGGACCCCGCCACTGGGAACTCACCCGCCACCTTTGCATGAATACCGGGGCCACCGGCAAGCGGGTCGCCGACGCCCAGCACGCGGCCGTGGCCATCGAATACGGCTGCACCTGGGCCACCCGCGACCGGGACTTCACCGCGTTCGAGGCCTTGGGTCTCGACCTTGAAATCGTGGAACCTGTCGGGGGATGAAACCCCGTCTCCGGCGCCGCTGGTGAACCAGGCCCGCATGTCTCACAGCCCCTTGATCGACTCCGGCAACCCGGAGCCGCCGCCCCCATGCGACGTTGCCAACCTGCCCCTTCATGGGGCACTTGTCACCTCTGAAACCGTGCAAAATCTGTGGCCCGCCCGTCATTTTCAATTTAGAGATGAGGCATGCCACAGGGCTCGAAACCCCGCGACGCGGGGTCCGGCGAAAGCCATCGGCCCGCAAATCGCCCGTAAAAAGGGCCCAGGACCACAAGCCACACCACACCCAGCATACCATGACATCCAGATCACCCTCACGGACAACGGTCCTCGCCATCGGCGCCGTCTGCGCCCTGGCCATGATGGCCGTTCCGCAGGCGCAGTCCGCCGGCCTCGTCGGCCAGCTCGGCATCCTTGACACCTCGGGCACCAATCCGGCCACCGGCCAGCCGTGGCAGGTGGGGGATCAATACAGGTTGGTGTTCATTTCCAGCACCTTTGTGGATCCCAACAACCCCGCTGCGAATGACATTGCCTACTGGAACACCGGCGTACAGAACATCGCCAACAACGCAGGCCTCGGCGTCGATGTCAGCGGAAATGCAGTGACGTGGAACATCATCGGATCCACCTCGGCTGTGGATGCCCGCGACAACACATCGACCAATCCCAGCATCTTCGGGACCGGCCATGCCATCATCGCGATGGACGGCAGCACGGTGATCGAGAACAACTTCAATGACCTGTGGAACGGTGCGGCCCCCCAAAACATCGCCTTTTTTGATGAGCACGGCGTTCATAAAGATGATTCGACTGCTGTGAACTGGCCTCTGACGGGGACGAACTGGAATGGCACAGCTCATGGCAGCCTGTTCCTGAAAGACACTTCCGCCGGCGGAGCCATCCGCCAGGGGTGGGCCTTCACCACTTCGCCTGGCTGGATTGACGCCCAGAATACCGGGGCCAGCTGGTCCAGCAGCAGCGCTTGGTCGGTCTACGGCATGTCCGAGCCGCTCACCGTCCTGCCCGAGCCGTCCACCGGTCTGTTGATCGGCCTCGGCGGTCTGCTCGCGCTGCTGCGCCGCCGCAGGTAAGGCCCCGGCCCAACGGGGGCGTTCACATCATCAATCCTAGATCAAGCTGACACGGCCGGTTCGATTCCAAAATCGACCGAACATTGATGAGTTCTCGTTTCAAGGATTCTGGAGCCTCCCTGTCCCGGGCGCGGGTCCGATCGTTCCTGCGGGAACAAATTCACTGCGGACCAAGGTCTGGCGGATGTCCTGACGACCCCGGCTGACATTGGCAGCCCATTTGACGACGCGGCGCACCAGCGGACGGCTGTCCCAGCGGATATGACTCACCGGGGGGAGTTGCCAGATCAAATCGCTCGGCTCGTCCGTGCAGACCAGCGAGACGTCTTCGGGCACGCGCAGGCCGCGCCGGGCGACGAACTGCTGGGCGGCGGCAAACAACGGGGCCGTGTCGAGGATCAGCGCCGTCGGCGGCGTCAGCTGGAACAGCGACTCCAACCGCTGGTGGAAGCCGTCCGCGTGCTCACTCCAATCCGGCAGATGGTAATCCCCAGGCACAATCCCGGCGGCTTCAAGTTCGGCCAGGAAGGCCCGCTCGCTGCTGCCCGGACCGGGCAGACGCCGCAGCGCATGGGTGAGCAACACGATGCGCTGATGCCCCAGAGCCAGCAACCTCCTCGTCGCCTCCGCATACGCGGGGGGCTTGTGCGGCCCGCCGCCGGCCATGCGCAACCCCTTGCGCCTGCCGAACAGGGCGAACACCGGCAGCCCGAGGGTGGCAAACCACTCCAGCACCTCGCGGGACCCGCCCACCACGATCCAGGCATCCGCTCTGGTCCGCTTCACCAGGTTCGCGATCCGCGGCACCTCCATGCCGAGATCGCTGAGACAGGGCTCGGTGTAGAATGCCGTGAAGCCGGCCTCGATCAGCCGGTGCTTCATTTCCACCAGGTAGTTCAGGGACCAGTCGCCGGACATCCAGGCCAGGATCGCAATCCGCAGCGGGGCCAGACCGGTCTTGCCTGCGAGCGGCCTGATGCGTCGCCGGCGGCCGCTGCCGCCCGCCTCCAGCAGCCCCTGCCGTTCCAGTTCCTTGAGCGCGGTCTCGACGGTCTTGTGGTTGATCCCCAGTTCCACCGCCAGTTCGTGCCGCCCGGGCATGAGGCCGCTCCAGCGACCGCGCAGAATTTGGTCGCGCAGAAAATCCACCGCTTGATCGACGACACTGGCAACTCGGAACTGATTCATCATGCAATCGCGCCAACTTGCCCCCTCAAGGGACACGTGTCGAGACTGAACTCATGCAATAAATCCTGGCTCCGTGCAGTTTGCTTGGTATCCGGATCATTGTCCCGCAAGCGCACCCAAGGCGCTCCATTTCAGGAAGACATCGCCCGGACCTGGACCAACGTCGAAACGCTGCCACACCACCATGAATCCCGAATCACACTCACTGAGACGACTCCTTGCCATTGGCGCCGCCTGCGCCCTGGCCATGATGGCCGCTCCGCAGGCGCAGTCCGCCGGCCTCGTCGGCCAGCTCGGCATCCTTGACACCTCGGGCACCAATCCGGCCACCGGCCAGCCGTGGCAGGTGGGGGACACCTACCATCTGGTGTTCGTCACGACCAACACGACCACCGCGACTTCAACCAACATTGCCGACTACAATAACTTTGTACAGTCGGAGGCAAATGCCTCGGGTTTGGGCACGGCCTTATGGGGAACGGGCGCGGTCAACTGGTTCGCGCTGGGATCGACCTCAAGCGTCAACGCGATCGACAACGCCGTCATCACCGGGCCGGCCTTTGACATTTACCACAGCCTTAATCCTGGCGACAGCTTTACGGGCAGCGGTTTTCTGGCTACGGATGCCGCCGACTTTTGGGACTTCAACTTTCCTCCCAGTGCTGGTGGCAACAGTGGCAACCCCTTGTCAAACCTCACCGGCGGCAACAACAACGTCTGGACGGGCACCGGTCCCGGAGGGGTGGCCAGCAGCGCACTGGGTGCCGGTGGCAGCTCTCGCAGACACTGGACGGGTTGGTGGAACTGGGGTCCGGCGTTCGCCACCCAGAATAACGCGGACTCGCTGCCGATGGTCGCCATCTCTCAGCAATTGACGGTCATGCCCGAACCGTCCACCGGGCTGTTGATCGGGCTTGGCGGTCTGCTCGCGCTGCTGCGCCGCCGCAGGTGAGGGCCGGTCCGGGTTCCCCTCCCAACAGATCAATCCCCAAAGTCCGGCTCCGGGGCATTGGGGAATTTTGTGTTCAGGCGGCCAGAACGCCGCGCTTGCCCGTGGCTCGAGGCCCGCGGCGACCCCTCGACTCCAA
>SKLO01000425.1 GCA_007123195.1 Verrucomicrobiales bacterium
ACCTTGGACTGGTAGGGGTTGGGATTG
The DNA here is from genome assembly GCA_007123195.1 of Verrucomicrobiales bacterium. GTDB lineage: Bacteria > Verrucomicrobiota > Verrucomicrobiia > Verrucomicrobiales > SKLO01 > SKLO01. The sequence continues at coordinate 28 of SKLO01000425.1, forward strand.
CACATCACGTTGCGGTTGACGTCTCCGCAGGCGGCGATGGTGTCGAACAGGGCGTCGTTGATCTCCTTGATCGTGGTCTTGAGATTGGTTTTGATGACCCCGTGGAACTGGAACGCCTGGCGGGTGGTCAGCTTCAGTGTGTGGTTGGCGTAGGTGGTGGCCAGCCGGTCCATTTCGAGCCATTGCGCCGGGGTGGCGACGCCGCCGGGGACGCGCACCCGGATCATGAACGAGTAGCAGGGCTCGAGCTTGTGCTTGCGGCGGTCCTTGCGCAGGTCGCGGTCGTCCTGCTGGTAGGTGCCGTGGAACTTCAGCAGCTGCTGGTCGTCGGCCGGCATGGCACCGGTCGATACATCGGTCAACGCCTCGGCAATGGTGCCGCGGAGGTAACGGCTGGCGTGCTTGATGCGTTCGTTGGCCGCCAGCTCGTCGAGCGGGCGGTTGAGGGGCAGATCGGGTCCAACAGTCATGCTTACAGATAAACTAGATCGGGAATTAGGATAATCACCGATGGGTCGGGTGCAAGTGCTTTCTGGGCGCCCTGGTTCTTGTCCAAGGCGGGATTGTCGCGCATCGTTGGCGGTGATGCCCCCGACTTCGAATTACCCGCAGGTTTGCCTGGCCGACGGCCAGCCGGTGATGCTGCGGCCGGTGGTGGCGGCGGACCGGGAGCTGGTGGCACGGGCGTTTGACCGGCTGTCGCCGCGGTCGCGCTACTTTCGTTTCTGGACCCATTACCGGCGGTTGGGCGACAGCATGTTGACCCGGCTGGTGGAGGCCGACCAGTGGGACCACGTGGTGTGGGCGGCGATGGATCCGGCGCGGCCGGTCGAGCCGGGGTTTGGCGGGGCGTCCTACTGGCGGTCGAAGGAGGATCCGGCGCTGGCGGAAATGTCGTTCACGGTGGCCGATGAGGCCCAGCGGCGCGGGGTGGGCACGCTGCTGCTGGCGGTTCTGTGGCTGCTGGCGGAGCGGCGGGGGATCGACCGCTTCATCGGTTACACCTTGCTGGAGAACCACGGTGCGCGGCGTTGGTTCACCGGGCTGGGCGCGCAGGTGCGGGCGGTGGGTCCGCAAACGGTGGTCCGGTTGGCGCTCGACCGGTCACGGCTGGCGCCGGGGCGGTCGTCGGCGCGACTGGAGCAATGGCTGGAGCAGTTGCCGCCGTTGCTGGCACCGTGGCTGGCGGAGGAGGGGGCGGGGACCGGCGTCTGAGAGGCCACCCCCGGCCGGTGTCGGGGCTGGTGTTGGCGGCAGGCGGGTGGGAGTTTGCCTGCCACCATTCCCGTCACGGCCGGGACAGGTATGGCTGATCCTGGGAGTTCAGGGAGGGTGCCCGAGGGCTATGGGGAGATGGGGAGATGGTTTCGGGTGTTCGGGAAGGTGCCTGGGGCTACCGGGAGAAGGTCAGGGGGATGGCCGCTGCACGCTACCGAGCCGCGTCCTCAATGTGGCTGCCGGTGCGGTGGATGTCGCGTCCGACGCCTCGCATCGTGTTGCAGCTGCTCACTGACGAGGCGAAGGACGCTGCGATCAGGAGCAGCATGATTTGGCGGAGATTCAGTGGTTTCATGCGGTGTAGGCAGTCTGCTTCGGGAGCAGATCCCCACCAATGGGGTGAAACCCTACCCTGCCGGTTCGCGGGAAGCACTGCAGCCGACTTGACAAGCCCTTGCGCGGCGCGGCGGCAGTGGGGCGGCCATGGTCAACCGTCGGCTCCGCCTGACGGGTGAGGCCCCGCATCCGCCCCGTCATGGTTGGCGGGGCCGCTGCCGTCGGTTTGATGCGCTCCGGTGCCTTCCATGGTATCGTCAGGGGGCGTTCTCCGACTCGCAATAGAACAGCACCGCAGTGAAATCGCCGTCAATGAGTTCATCGCGGCGGATGGTTTGCAACTGGGGCTGGGAATCGAAAGGCTCGACCGTGAGTTCGACCGAGGCTCCGGGTGTGCGGTCGGCGATGGGCAGTCGTTCGGCATCCATGATCATCCAGTGCAGCACGGTGATGACGGGCTCGTCCCAGTGGCCTTCCAGCACCTCGTCCACCTTGTATTCCGCGACCGTGAGGCTGCGTGTGTAGGGGCGGATCTCCTCAAGTGTGGAGGTTTCAGCCTGGCGCGTGAGGGTTCCCCGGAATCGAACCGAGGGGGCCGCCTGGCGGCCGGCCAGCGACGCCCTGATTGCAGCGGCCTGGGCTGTGGCCTGGTCGGGCGGAAGAGCGTGTGGAAACACGGCGATTCCTTCAATGCGGCCAAGCCAGGGATTGGCACCATCCCACCCGGCGCCAATGACAAGCTCCCGTTCGCCCCATGCGGGTGGTGGATTCTCCAAGGTGCCGGCTCCGGCGCGCACGCCATTGCGGTAGACAAGCCACCGGTCCTTGCTGCCAAGCAGGACCAGATGAACGGGCCTTCCCGGTTCCGGCTTGAACAGCGGGATCGGTGGGTTGCCGGGCAAGCGCAGGGCCAAACCGGACGCGTCATGGAGCAGGGAGAAATCCTCTCCGTCCTCGTTGGCATAGGTCATGACCACGGCGGTTTCCTCTCGGGGCGTTGGTGCCGGCGTGAGGGTCGCCTCAATGGTGAACACCCCGGATTGGGCCACCTCGCGGCCCATCCATGCGCCGACGCCCGGGGTGAGGAAGCTTCCGCCGGCGCACACCAGTTCATGGTAACGACCGATCAGCGAGCGTCCCCGGTTGCCGAGCGAGAAGCCCATCGCAGCCCGGCCCCTGTCATCGAAGGCCACCACCGGCGAGGTCACGCTGCCATCACGAAGCGCGAACACCGCGCCCCCGACAGCCGGCCAGGCGGAGTCTACGGCGGCGCCGATGTCAGCGGATGCCCCTGCTCCCGCCGGCGCGGCGTCGTCCTGCTCGATCCATGCATGGGACTGCCAGCATTTCGGGCCTTCATCCACCACCCGCACCCATTCCTCGATCCTGGTGAAGTCCTGATCGAAGCGGCCGATCCAGATGCGCGCGTCATCGCCATCGGGCCCCATCAAGGTGAGGTAGCGGGGATGGGTGCTCCATCGGGTCAGCCAGACCTGTCGCCCTGCGTCACCGACTCCGGGCATTCCGGTCACGTCGATGGTGCGGGGATTTTCGCCATCCGCATCGGTCATATGGATTACCTTGTGACCGCCGTCGAGACGGAACATGCGGTAGGAGTTGTCGGGGGAGAGGCCGGGGAAGCAGCCGCCGCCGATGGGCCGGTAGACGGATTTCTCCTGATCGACCCGGCCGTCGGCATCATACTCCAGGTTGAGTTGGCCGATGTTCGACCAGTTGGGCTCAAAGCAGGCGCGTTTCCCGTCGGCCGAGAGCATGAAATAGAGGTGGGTGGTGGTGCGGTCCCAGAACAATTCCTTTTCGTCGGGATTGTCGATCGGGAAGCGATACATGTCGCCCAGAGGCTGGTCCCAGTTGCGGTCGTCCGAACCGGCGTCGTTCACATAGACCCAGTCGCGGCCGGTTTCGGGGTCGCGCCAGACTGTCAGCAGGCCGCTGTATTTTCCGGTGCTGAGCGTGGTGAGTTTCCTGGTTTCCGTGTCGTACATCAGCACCTTGCGGTCGTCGTGACCGCCGGCCGAGCACAGCACCTTGAGTCCGTCCGTTGTGAACAGCGGCTGGCTTGCCTCCGGGAACGGCAGCTCCTCAATCCTGCCTTCACTGGTATCAAAATACCGGATCTTGTCATTCTGAGCCCAAACCACCTTGACCTGCTTGCCGTCGGTCATCGTGAGCAGTTGCTC
>SKLO01000048.1 GCA_007123195.1 Verrucomicrobiales bacterium
CAGGCGCTGCCGGCGCTGCTGATGGGGCATGTCGGCTGGCGGGATTTCCTGGCCGCCTGGCGACAGCGCAACCCGCTCGAGCGCGATGCCTGGTTGAAACACGCCACCGGTTTCAAGCCGGACCACTTCACCCGGATCAACCAACTGCTGCGTCCGGCGGCCTGACATGACCACCGAAGCCACAGCGGATCCGACCGCCCGCCACGACGACCCGCCGCGCCCGCTGCCGCGGTCGCGCCCACGGCGTTGGAGCCAGTCCCGCGGTTGGTGGCTGGCGCTTTACCGGCTGCTGGTGCTGCTGCTGGCGCTGTGGCTGGTGCACTCGCAGCATCGCTGGTGGCGGGCCCAGTTGCCGGTGCCCTTCGATCTCGACCAGGTGCGCAGCCTGGTGCCGGAGGCCGCCTCCCTCAGCTCGCGCGACCCGGAGGGCGGCGGCTGGTATGTGCTCGATGAACGCGGCGACAGCGTCGGCTACGCCATGGTGACGCTGCCCGCAGCGGAGCACATCATCGGTTATTCGGGCCCCAACCAGACCCTGGTGATCACCGACCGCGACCGGCGGCCGATCGGGGCGCTGCCGTTGACCAGCGGCGACACGCCGGATCACTTCGACAAGGTGGTTCGCCACGAGGGATTCTGGCGCCAGTTCACCGCCGACGAGTTCGATCCCGGCGCGGCCCCGGTGGTGGTCAGCGGCGCCACCTTGACCAGCGACGCCATCGCGCGCGGACTGCGTCACCGTTTGGGCACGGGCAATCCGCCCTCGTTCCTGTTTCCGGCACCGATCGAGTTGATCGAGACCACACGATTTTTTCCCGAAGCCGCCTCGTTGCGCGGTCGCGACGACCGCTTGGGCGGCGCCGATGTGCTGGACGCGGAAGGCAATGTGCTCGGCATCGTGCTGCGAACCTCGCCCGCCAGCGACGCGGTGATTGGTTATCAAGGCCCGACCGAGAGCATCGCCGCGCTCGATGCGGACGGCGACACCATCGTCGGCGTGCGGCTGCGCAACTCGTTCGACAACCAATCGTATGTGCTCGGCGTGATCGAGGATCCGTTCTACCTCGAGCGGTTTGTTGGCCGCAGCGTCGAGCGCGTCGCGAGCGAGGAATTCGAGGAGGCGGAACTCTATGGAGTGGCCGGGGCCACGCTCACCAGCTGGGCGCTGGCCGAGGGGCTGCGGCTGCGGCTCGAACCGGCCCTGGTCCCGGACGGCCCCGACGATGACGACCGGGTCTCGTCCTGGCGGGCGGTGGAATGGTCCTGGCGCGACGCGGTGCTCGGGTTCGTGATCGTGGGTGCGCTGGCGATCGGACTGACTCCGCTGCGGGGCAAACCGCGGGTCCGGCTTGCCTGGCAGTGGTTTCTGGTGGTGGTGGTGGGCCTGGTGACCAGCGACATGATCTCGCAGGGTCTGTTGATCGGGTGGGCGCGCCACGGCGTGCCGTGGACCGGCCTGATCGGACTGGCCGCGCTGGTGCTGGTGTCGCTGGCGGCGCCGTGGACCGGCGGTCGGCAGCTGTATTGCCATCACATCTGCCCGCATGGAGCGGCGCAGCAACTGCTCGGCCGCTGGCGCCGCTGGCAGCTGCGCGTGCCCCAGCGCTGGCTGCGCCGTTTCGAACGCCTGCCGGGGTTGCTGCTGGCATTCATCTTCGTCGCCGCGGTGCTGTTGTTGCCGGTCGATTTCGCCGCGCTGGAGCCGTTCGACGCCTGGGTCATCGGGGTGGCCGGCGCGGTGACGCTGGCGGTGGCGGCTGTCGGGCTGATCGCCTCCCTGTTCGTGCCGCTGGCGTTCTGCCGCTTCGGCTGTCCCACCGGCGCGCTGTTCAAGTTCCTGCGGCGCACGGGTGTGGGCGATCGATTCCGCTGGCGCGACCTCGCCGCCGGTGGCTTGGTCCTGTTTGGACTGCTGGCCCATTGGCAGCGCGACTCATGGATCTCATGGTGAACCTCAACGCTACCCTGCCGTCCGCCAAGGCCGCCGCCACCGGCCCCGAGTTCGTGTTCGGCAAGGCCCGATGGATGGTGTTGCTGGCGGCCGCCGGTCTCGCGTGCCTCGTCGCCTCCTGCGACCGCGCCCCGGAAGGCGAGCGGATCGAGACCCTGCGCGGCCAGAGCATGGGCACCGAGTGGTCGATGGTGCTGGTGGAGCCGGACGCGTTGACGCGGATTCGTGCCGAGGTGCAACTGCTGCTGCGGAACCACGAGCAGCGTTATTCGACCTGGATCCATTCGTCCGAGCTTTCGCGCCTCAACCGCACGCCGGCCCAGACCGCGTTTGCCGCTTCGCCCCAGCTGATGCGCTCGCTCTACCGTTCCGGCTTGATGTTGGACGCGACCCAGGGCGCGTTTGATCCCACCTGCGCGCCGCTGGTGCGTGCCTGGGGCTTCGGTCCCGGGGCCGGACCGGTGGCGGGTTTCGACGCACCCGACGAAGCACGGATCGATCACCTGCGCCGTCATTCCACCTGGGACAACCTCGACATCAACAGCCATGCCGGCACGATCACGCGGTTGCACGAGGCGGTTGAGATCGATCTCTCGGCGCTGGCCAAGGGCGAGGGCGTGGACCTGCTGGCCGATTGGCTGGTGGAACAAGGCCAGCGCTCGTTCCTGATCGAAATCGGCGGCGACCTGCGGGCCGGCGGCGGCGCGCCCGGGCGCCAGTCGTGGCCGGTGGGCATCGAGCACCCCGACGGTTCCGGCGAGATGCTGGCGGCCGTGGCCTTGCGCAACCAGGCGCTGGCCACTTCCGGCACCTACATCCAGCAGCTGCCGGCGGGCGGCAACGGCGAAGTGAGGCCCTCGCACATCATCGACCCACGCACCGGCTATCCGGTCGGCCACGAGACCATCTCGGTGTCGGTGGTGGCCGACACCTGTGCCGAGGCCGACGCCTGGGCGACCGCCCTGCTGGTGATCGGCGCCGAGGACGGGCTGGCACTGGCGTCGTCACACAACCTGCCGGCGATGTTCGTGCTGCGCGACCAGCTTGAAAGCCAGCGCTACCTGGTGCTGGCCACGCCGATGTTCGAGACCCTCACCGACCTCTGAGGGGGCCGGCTCCGCGGTCGCTTTGAACCAAAGAAGCAGCGGTGAAACCACTGATGGACAGGTGGACACAACCGCTGGCGATCGCCGGAACCGGAACGAAGTGGAGATCGCCGAAGGCAAATGGTCGACGTGAGGCCTGGGGATGATTCCTGCCGGGGGACTCCCGCGTCATCGGCCGATTTTCCGTGCCCGCGACAGGGTTACTCCGGTGCATCGCTGGCGACCACGGGCGGTCTGAACTCAAGGGATTTCTCGTCCCATTCGAGCGACTCCGCAGCGTCGGCCGCCCATTGAAACCCATCCCCGGCTTCTTTGCCGTAGATCACCACGCGACTGCGTTCCGCCGCCGCGGCCACCGCCTGCGGCAGGTCCCAGATCCGCAGCACCTGCAGGTAAAACGGGCCGTCATGATGGCTGGCCGGGATGTCGTGCAGGTCAAGCCGATGCACGCCGTCCTCGAACATCGAGGCATACAGGAGGTTGGCCGCCATCATGCCCGCCCCCTGCAACCACAGGCTGGTCTCGCTCAGCCCGTCGACTTGGCGCAGGGCGCGGATGGACCGGCGAAGGTCCCACACCTGAGCACCTTCGAGCGAGTGACCGAGCAGGTAATGCGAGCGCCGGGTCTCGCGCACCAGCACCTCCTCGTCCGGCCATGCGGTCGGCCCTACCCCGCGTGGAGCCACCCAGGCCATGGCCCACGGCATTTGCCGCAGCA
>SKLO01000538.1 GCA_007123195.1 Verrucomicrobiales bacterium
ATTGCCGATCACCCCCACTTCACCGCGATCCTCAACGAACCCGGCCGCTTCATCGGCCTGACCCTCGAAGGCGCCGACGAGGTCGCCATCCCCACCCTCGGCTCGGCCGACTGGCTGCGCACCGAAGCGCTCACCACCGGCCCCGTCGGCGGCCGCACCGCAGCGGCACCCGGCGCCACTGACAACGGCCCGCCGCCCGACGATCAGGACCATGCCCCGCCCGACGATCCGGACGAGGCCACGCCCGACCGTCAGGACGATGATCAAGCCGACGGCCAAGAGGACGGCCAAGAGGACGGCCAAGAGGACGATCAAGCCGACGCCCAAGCCGACGACCAGGGAGACGCCCAAGCCGACGCCCAAGCCGACGATCAGCCTGACGACCAGGGAGACGATCAACCCGAAACCGAATCGAACAGGGGAGGGGACTCATGAGTGTGCCGGCCATCGAAGTCCAAAATTTGCACCGCCTCTTCGGCAACGTCCACGCCGTGCGCGGCGTCTCGTTCCGCATCGAGCAGGGCAGCGTCACCGGGTTCATCGGCGCCAACGGCGCTGGCAAGACCACCACCATGCGCATCCTCGCCACCCTCGACCACGCCGACCAGGGCGAGGCCAGGGTGATGGGCCACGACGTGCTCAACGACACCGCCAAGGTGCGCCAGCTGCTCGGCTGGATGCCGGACACCCTCGGCGCCTACGCCAACGTCACCGTGGTCGAATACCTCGACTTCTTCGCCCGCGCCTACGGCTTCCGCGGCAACGACCGCCTCGACCGCGTCCACGACGTGCTCGACTTCGTCGAGCTGACCCCGCTGGCCGAGCGCATGACCAACAAGCTGTCCAAGGGCCAGGGCCAGCGTTTGTGCTTTGCCAGGGCGCTGCTGAACGATCCCCAGGTGCTGATCCTCGACGAGCCCGCCGCCGGCCTGGATCCCAAGGCCAGGGTCGAACTCAAGCGCCTCATCCGCCTGCTCGCCGACCAGGGCGCCACCATCCTCATCAGCTCGCACATCCTCAGCGAGCTGTCGGAGATGTGCAACGCCATGCTGTTCATCAACGACGGCCGCATCGTCCACCACGGCGACGCCGAGACCATGCGCCGCGGCACCCAGGCCGGCGTGCGCGTGCTCGCCAGGATCCATGGCCCGGTCGAAGCGGCCGCCGACTGGGCCGTCACCGACCCCGATGCCTCGCTGCTCGAAACCATCACCGGCGCCATCCGCCTGCAGCTCGCCCAGGACGATCCCGCCACCATCGCCGCGGTCCTGCGCCGCATGGTCCAGGCCAATCTCGCGGTCACCGAGTTCAGGGTCGAGGAACGCCGGCTCGAGGACGCCTTCATGGAAATGATCGACGGCCCGCTGCCGCCTGACATGACCACCCCCAAAGCGCCCGCCGCCCCGCCGCCGCTGCCGGCCGCCACCGCTGCCCCGGCCCCGGCCCCGGCCGCCACCGATTCCAGCCCATGAGCACCGCCGCCAATCCCGCCAACCCCGCTGGAATGGACGCCACCAGCGACGTCCCCACGCTGCCGCCGGTCGCCTCCGGCCGCAGCCGCCTGACCGATTTCCCCGACCGCCTCGGCCCCATGGTGGTCAAGGAACTGCGTCAGGGACTGCGCAGCCGCGCGTTCGTCGCCATCTTCATCCTGATGCAGGGCTTCATCTGCATCACCCTGCTGGGCTCGCTGTCCACCCCCGGCACCGACGCCGGCGGCGGGCCTTACTGGGCGGTGGTTTGGATCGTGCTGCTGGTCGCGCTGCCGATGCGCGGCATGCAGGCCGTCACCCAGGAACGCAGCGCCACCATGCTGGAGCTGATCACCCTGACCAAACTCACCTCCTACCGCATCGTCGCCGGCAAGTGGGCCGCGCTCAGCGCCCAGTCGCTGCTGGTGGTGATCTGCCTGCTGCCCTGCACCATGCTGCGCTACTTCGCCTTCGGCATTTCCGTGGCCGAGGAATGCATCGCCCTGCTGCTCATCGCCGCGATCGGCATGGTCGGCAACGCGGTCGGCGTCGCCGTGTCCTGCTTCCCCGAACGCTGGAGCCGCGGCCTGCTGATGCTCGGCCTGCTGTTCATCGGCCTGTGGTCGGTGGGCGGCGTCTGGTCGATGTTCATGTTCGATTCGTTCGACATGTTCGGCCCCAGCCTCATCGCCGCCGTCGCCACCTGGGAGTTCTGGATCTGCATGCTGCTGCCGCCGCTGGCGGTGGTGTTCTTCCTGCTGTTCGGCGCCGGCCTCATCGCCGGTCCGGCGGAAAACCACAGCACCCCGCGGCGCCTGCTGGTCACCGGCGTGCTGCTGGTCATGCTCGGTCTGCGGGTGTTGCTGGACCTCGACCCGGACGCCTTCATCGCCTTCGCCTTGCTGATCTTCATCGCCGCCGTCGCCGACGCCTGCACCGATGCCCCGCGCCTGCTGCCCCGGGTCACCCGGCCGTTCGTGCGCGCCGGGCCATTCGGCCGCATCGGCGCCTGGCTGCTGGCGCCCGGTTGGCACACCGCTCCGTTCTGGCTGCTGCTGGTGGTGTGCCCGCTGGTGGCCTTGCTGGTGCCCATCGTCGGCGGTTCGAGCGAGGCGCTCGGCATGGGCCTGATGCTGGCGATCGGTGCCGGCACGGTGTTCTGGGGCACGGTGTTCGACCGCCTCATGTACCGCCACCAGCCGCCGTCGCTGCCGCGCATGATTCTGATCCAGGTGATCGCCTGGATCCTGGCCGCCTTCGCCGTCGCCTACGAGGCCGCCACCCTCACCGACGACGTGTCGGTCTCGATCCTGCTGCCCCACGCCATGTTCATCAATCTGTTCCGCCTGTCCGAGGGGGCGGCCCTCGCCACCGGCGGCCTGCCGTTCGACACCGACCTGCTCATGATCGGCCTGCTCCAGACCCTGGTCGCGGTGGTCATCCTCATGGCCATGGCACGACCCCTGTTCACCGGCTGGCGCCGCTCCGCCGCCAAGGCAAGGCAGGACCTCGCCGACCGCGCCGCCGCCAAGGCCGCCGCCGCCACCACCACCCCCGCCGCACCGGCGGGCACCCCGTCCTGACCGCGTTCCTTTCCAGCTTCTGATACCCACCCTTGCAAGCCACCACCCCAGTCCCCGCCGCCGATCCTGACAACAACGCCCCCGGGGCGCGGTCGGACCGCCCCGGCGCCGCGCCCGCTCCCCCTGATCAGGTTTCGGATCCGGTGGCGGGTCCCGCCGCGGGCGCCGCCGCGGGCTCGGAGTCGCCGGTCGCGCCGGACGACTGGCAGCAGGCGTGGAACGAGGGCCGCCAACTGGCGCGCGTGCTCGACCTGCCACTGCGACGCCGCACCTGGCGCGGCCTCCAGGGCGGTTACCAGGGCAGCGGCTCCGGCGCCTCGCTCGATTTCCAGGACCATCGCCACTACCTGCCGGGCGATGACCCGCGCCACATCAACTGGCAGGCCTTCGCCCGCACCGGCCACTACACCATGAAGGTGTTCCGCGAGGAGGTGCGGCCCATGGTCGACCTGGTGCTCGACGCCAGCGCCTCGATGCACTGGCCCGCCGCCAAGGCCCGCACCGCCGCCGCCCTGCTGGCCCTGGTCATCGACAGCGCCGAACGCACCGGCGCGGCCCTGCGGGTGTGGCTGGTGGCCGGCGACCACGCCGAATTGATCGGCCGGGAACAATGGCGCGCCGGCGATGTGTTCGAACCCTGGTCGGCACTGGCGGCGTCCGGCCGCACGGAACTGCCGCACCCGCCGTCCATCGGCTGGCGCAGCGGCTCGCTGCGGGTG
>SKLO01000509.1 GCA_007123195.1 Verrucomicrobiales bacterium
CGGCGCGATGCGCTTCCAGCTGCTCGGCCACACCGTGGCCGCCATGGTCAACGACGAGCTGGTGCTGCCGCCGCGGCGCGTCGACGAGGAACCGGTGAGCTTTGATCTGCTGCTGGAGGAAGGGCACCATGAGGTGGTGTTCGCCGTCACCCTGGCCGACCCTCGCCAGGCCGCCGCCCGCGTGCTGCGCGCGCGGGAGAACCTCAACGTGGCCGCCGTCACCCCGGCACCGTTCCAGGTCGAGGATTTTCCGGCCGAAGCCGATCCCGAACTGCTGGCCCTGCAGCCCGGGACCGCGGTCATGACCGCCGAGGACACCAACTGGTTCATCACTTTGCCAGGACGCGAACTTCGCCACCTGCGGTTCCATTTTGAAGAGTTCGACGGCCCCGCCGTCGCGGTGTCGCAGGTGCAGGTCAACACCCAGGACGGCGTGGTCATCCCGCCCGACGTCGACCTGCTCGCGCTGGCCACCAACGACGTGCTCGAGATCGCCCCGGGCGACACCGTCACCGGCACCTATATCGACCAGTTCACCGCCGACGGCAGCCGCCGCAACCGGGCCCTGATCCGGACCATGACCGCCACCTACCACAACGGCACCATCCTGCCGATCGGTTATGACTTTGTCAGGGAAGGCGACGGCACCATCCGCCAGATCCGCAAGGAAATCCGCCGCATCGATCCCGGCACCCGGCTGATCGCCGAGATCACCGACTTCGACCTCGACACCACCGGCCAGCGCGACCGTGTCCCGGTGCGGGTGTCGGTGCCCGGCCGCGGCTCGCTCGAGCTGATGGCGGTCGAGACCGACGACAGCAGCGGCATTTTCCACGCCGAGTTCGACACCGTGCCGCTGGGCGAGCCGGAGCCGGACGCGCTGGAGGTGGCGCCGGGCGACGTGGTGGTGATGGAATACGTCGACGAGCACAACACCTTCCCCGGCCACGCCACCCGGCGCGAGAGCAGTGTGCTGGTCAGGCAGCCGAGCGACGCCGAACTGCGCATCGTCGAAACCCTCGCCCGGCGCGTGCCGCCGCCGTCCGACAACGGCGCGGCGGCCGGGGACGACGACGAGGGCAGCGGGCCGCCGGTGATGTCGCCGGCCGAGCGCGAGCGCCAACCGCTGCAGGTCACCTACCTCGAGCCCCGCAGCGCGGCGATTGAGCCCGGCGACGCCAAGGCGGTGGCGGTGGAGGCTCCGCTGACGGTGGAGATCATGCATCCCTACGCCGCGCTAGACACCTCCAGCCACGTCATCGCCGAGATCCAGGTCGGCGACCGCGATCCGGTTCAGCTGCGCTGCGTGGTGTCCCCGGCCCACGCCGCCGAGGGCAGGCTGCCTTCGGCCGAGGAAATCCGTCACCCGGCGCTCGAAGCCGGCCGCTTTGTCGGTCAAGTCCGGCTGCAGCTGGGAAGTCCCGGCAGCCCGGCCCACATTCCCGCCAGCGAGGCGATCGCCAACGGCGACATGAGCGTGGTCGGTGGCCCCGTCAGGACCGAGGACGAACCCCGGCCCGACAACACCGTGCCGGTGCTCAACCTGACCGGCGACGAAATCATCCGCGTCAGCTACCGGATCGAGGCCGAACACCGGCCGCCGGTCGAGGTCGCGTCGGTGGGCGGTGCCGAGGCCGATGCCATCGCCGCCTTGCAGGAGGGCGGCCTGGAGCGGCGCGACTTCGCCCGTGCCGCTTCCGACGGCGCGGTGGCGTTCACCGATGGCAACTACGAGCGCGCGGTCGATCGCATCCATCTGGGCGAACGCCTGCATCTGCATGTGCACGATCCCGACCGCGACATCTCCGGCGGGCGCGACCACATCAGCGTGGTGGTGCGCAGCAACCGCGGCGAGGAGGAGACCGTGGTGCTCGAGGAGGCGCTGTCGCACGGCGGCCATTTCACCGGATCGTTGGGGCTGCGCGCCAGCGAGGAGCCGGTCGCCGGCAATTTGGATCCCGACCGCCCCGAGATCGAGGCCTTCTTCGGCGACCGGCTGGAGGTGGTGTATCTCGACGAGCGCCCGGCCGGCGGCGGGGCGGCGGTTGAACGGCGCCACGCCATCGACGTCGCGCTCGGCACCGACGGCAGGGTCGGGGCGTTCAGCAAGCGTTTCCACAACGAGGAACTCGCCATCCAGACCCAGTTCCACATTGCCGAGGCCTACTTCGAGTTGTTCAAGGGGCAGCTGGCGCTCGACCGGCGCCAGGAGGCCATGCATGACCTGGAGCTTGGCCGCCGGACCCTGGCCGAACTGCAACAGGACTACCCGGATCCGCAGTATGCCCCGCGCGTGGCCTACCTGCTGGGGCAGTTCTCGCAGGAACTGGAGGACTGGCCGGCCGCCATCGCCGCCTATGAGACGGTCGTGCGCGATCATCCCGACCACATCCTCGCCGCCGACGCCCAGTACAAGTTGGGACAGTGTTATGAAAAGAGCGACCGCTTCGACGAGGCGCTGGAGGCCTACGTCACGCTGGCCGCCACCTACCCTGACAGCCCGCTGATCGCCAGCGTGATGGTGCGCATCATCGACCGCTTCTACGAGACCGAGGACTACGAGTCCGCGGCCGGAGTGGGCAGCAAGTTCCTCGAGCGCTTCGACAGCCACCAATGGGCGCCGCGCATCGCCTTCCGGGTCGGGCAGTCCTACTACCGCGACGAGCAGCATGCGCGCGGCGGCGCCGCGTTTGACGACTTTGTCAGGCAGTTCCCGGACGACGAGTTGACCGCCCAGGCCCTGTTCTGGGCCGGCGAGAGCTACCGCATGGCCAACAACGTGCCCGAGGCCTTCCGCCGCTACAACCGCTGCCGCTGGGACTTCCCCGAGAGCGACGCCGCCAAGTATGCCCGCGGCCGCCTCGCACTGCCGGAAATGCTCGCCCAGTTCGAGCGCGAGGCGCAGATCGAGGAGTGAGCTGGTGTGCGGTCTCCTGAATAGGCGTGCAAAATCCGCCAGCAAACTTTTGGAGACAGCGCGGGCAGTGGGTAGCGGGTAACGGGTAACGGGTAACGGGTAGCGGGTAGCGGGTAACGGGTAGCGGGTAGCGGGCAGGCTGCGGAAGTCGGGGCCCGGGGCCCGGGACCCGGGCCCGGGCCTGATGCCGGAGGCATCACAGCCGGTAGCCGGTGGTTGAGCGAAGCGACACCACCGGATTCCCCGCCCCCCATCATCGCACCCCGGCAGGGGTGCCAGCCTCACGGGCCTGCCACTCGCGGTGCCCGCTAACGGCATGATGCCCGCCACAGCCCCTCCAATCACCTCCCTCCAAGATACCCCATGTCAGACGACCGATGGTGTCGCCGATCGGCCTCAACCACCTCCTACCCCGTCAATGCCATTGACCCTCAGAACCGAATCGTGAGGCCGGCGCCGATGCCATACTTCGAATCCCACAGGGTGGTGATCGAGCACTCCCGGGTCAGGATATAGCTGAGTCCGGCCTTGCCGGACCAATGTTCCCGGGTGTCATATTCCGCCTCGCCAAGGATGGAGAGTCGCGGGGTGACCATCAGTTCCCGCTCCAGAGAAACCCTCAGCTCGCCGTCGGAATCGATCCAGGTGGAGGATTCGAAATTTCCAGGAAGCAGGTGACGGATGCCGGCGATCAAACGCCCTTGCTCACGGCGGGAATCGGTCCCCTCCGCATGGACGCCCGCGAACAGGGTGGTGAAGCGGTTGATGAAGCGGCCGTAGGTCAGATCGGTTTCCCAGTGGATGCCATCCACATCCTGCCAGCCGGCTTCCCAATCCAGGGAAACGATGTTGAGCA
>SKLO01000254.1 GCA_007123195.1 Verrucomicrobiales bacterium
CCCGACCCGAATGACCAGCGCCCCTGCCACCATGAGAACCGCTTCCAATGCCGTCGCCATCGACCCCGCCGCCGTTGATCTCGCGGTCGAACTTGCCGCGTGCCTGCAGCAACGGGCGCGCGAACTGCAGCGCCCCGAGGAACGGCGCCAGCAGGCCGAGCTGGACCGGATGCTGCAGACGCCGTCGGACAAGGTCACCATGGTGCAGTTGACCGACCAGGCGTTCCGCAGCCGGGCCGCCGGCCGCACCGTGGAGCAGTTCACCCACATCCTCGATGTCCAGGGAATCCCGCGCTTCTTCAGCCGGATCGACCGCGCCCTGTTGCGCGGGTTCCGGACATTCGGCGGCTGGTTGCCCGGCGTCTCGGTGCCGCTGGTCAAGGACCACATGCAGCAGGAAACCGCCAACGTCGTGCTGCCGGCCGAACCGGAAGTGCTGGCGGGCCATCTCGAGGCCAGGCAGCGCGGCGGGCTGCGCATGAACGTGAACTTCCTCGGCGAGGCGCTGCTCGGCGAGCAGGAGGCGGAGCGCCGGTTGAACAACTACCTTGAAGCCCTGCAGATGCCGGCCATCGAGGTGCTGTCGGTCAAGATCTCCACCATCTATTCCCAGATCAACCCGGTCGCCTGGGAGCACACCATCAACACCCTTTGCGACCGGCTTGAGCGGCTCTACCGCGAGGCGCTGCACCTGCGCTTCCGTCGCGCCGACGGCGTCGAGGTGCCGAAGTTCGTCTACCTCGACATGGAGGAATACCGCGACCTGCACCTCACCGCCGAGACATTCATGCGCACGCTCGACCGTCCCGGCCTGGAACAGGCGGTCGCCGGCATCGCGCTGCAGGCCTACCTGCCCGACTCGTGGGAAGTGCAGCGCCGGCTGATCGACTGGGCCCGGGGACGCGTCGACCGGGGCGGGGCGCCGGTCACCATCCGCCTGGTCAAGGGCGCCAACCTGGAAATGGAACGGGTCGAGGCCTCGCAACGCGACTGGCCGCAGGCACCCTATCGCAGCAAGCACGAGGTCGACGCCAACTTCAAGCGCATGCTGCTCACGGCGCTGCAGCCAGACGCCCTGCAGGCGGTCCGCGTCGGCATCGCCTCGCACAACCTGTTCGACGTCGCCCTCGGCCTGGTGCTGGCCGAACAAGCCGGCGCCGGCGGGCGGGTCCAGTTTGAAATGCTCGAAGGCATGGCCAACCACCAGCGCCGCGCCCTGTTCGAGGACAACCCCAACCTGCTGCTCTACGCGCCCGCCTGTCGCAAGGAGGAGTTCCTCAATGCCATCGGTTACCTCATCCGGCGGCTGGACGAAAACACCGGCCCGGAAAACTTCCTGCGCCACACTTTCCAACTCGAACCCGGCTCGCCCGACTGGCAGCGCCTCGAGCGGGGCTTCCGCGACGCCTGCCGCGACGTGGCCACGGTGGCGGCGGAACCGCGCCGCCACCAGAACAGGCTGACAGAACAACAACAGGGCGCCGCCGCGCTGGTCCGCCCCGGGATGACGCTCGACCGCTTCCGCAACGAGCCGGACACCGACTTCGCCCTGCCATGGCAACAACCGTGGATCGGCTCGATCTTCAACCAACGCCCCGCCGCTGACCTGCGGCTGCCGCTGGTGATCGACGGCGAGGAGGTTCTTGCAGGCCGCGACACCCGCCCCTGCACCGATCCCTCCGAGCCCGGCCGCATCCTGGCCCGCTGCGCCCAGGCGACCGCCGACGACATCGAGACCGCCGTGCAATGCGCGTGCGCCGACGCCGACGGCTGGCGCTCGCGGCCGGTCGACCAGCGCAACGACATCCTCGGCCGCGCCGCCGCCGAACTGCGCGCCGCCCGCACCACCCTCATGTGGACCGCCATGGCCGAGGGAGGCAAGACCCTGCCCGAATCCGATCCCGAGGTGTCGGAGGCGGTCGATTTCGTCGAGTTCTATCGGCTGACCGCGCGCGCCTTTCACGACCACCCCGGCGTGCACGCCTCGCCCGCCGGCGTCGTGGTGGTGGTGCCGCCGTGGAACTTCCCCATCGCCATCCCCTGCGGCGGCGTCGCCGCCGCCTTGGCCGCGGGCAACACCGTGATTCTCAAACCCGCCTCCGACGTGGCCCTGACCGCCTGGGAACTGTGCCGGTGCTTCTGGCGCGCCGGCGTGCCTCGCCGCGCGCTCCAATTCGTGCCTTGTCAGGGCAGCGGCCCCGGCGCCCGGCTGGCCGCCCATCCGCAGGTCGACGCGGTGATCCTCACCGGCGGCACCGACACCGCCATGCGCATGCTGGCCGCGCGGCCGGACCTGCCGCTGGTGGCCGAGACCGGCGGCAAGAACGCCACCGTGGTCACCGCCCTGTCCGACCGCGAACTGGCGGTCAAACACGTGGTCCAGTCGGCCTTCGGCCATGCCGGCCAGAAGTGCTCCGCCACCTCGCTGCTGCTGCTGGAGGCGGAGGTTTACGACGACCCCGAATTCCGCCGCCTGCTGGGTGACGCCGCCGCCTCGGTGCGGGTCGGTTCCGCCTGGGACCCCGCCACCCGCATGGGACCGCTGATCCGCAAGCCGGACGCCGATCTCGAGCAGGCGCTGCTCACGCTCGAACCGGGCGAGAGCTGGGCGCTGATGCCGCGCCGCCTGCAGGGACGCGACAACCTGTGGACGCCCGGCATCAAGTGGGGCGTGCAACCCGGCAGCGTCACCCACCTGACCGAGTTCTTCGGCCCGGTGCTCGGCGTGATGCGGTTCGAGCGCCTGGAGCAGGCGATCGAGCTGGTCAACCAGACCGGTTACGGCCTCACCAGCGGGCTGCACAGCCTCGACGAGCGCGAGCACGAAACCTGGCGGCAGGGCATCCGCGCCGGCAACCTCTACATCAACCGCGGCACCACCGGCGCCATCGTGCTGCGCCAACCGTTCGGCGGACTCGGCAAATCGGCGTTCGGTCCCGGCATCAAGGCCGGCGGCCCCAACTACGTCGCCCAGTTCATGAAGTTCCGCGAGGACGATCCTCCGGCAGTCGCCGACACCGACATCGTCGCCACGATCAAAGCCGCGTCCGCCGACGACGAAGCCCTTGAGGTCTTGCTGCAGACCGTCACCGGCAGCCGCGAACCCGGCGAGGCCGCGCGGCTCGGCCTGCGCGCCAGGCTGCGCGTGCTCGAGGGCGCCCGCAGCTACCGCCAGGCCTGGCAGCGCGAGTTCTCAAAAACCCACGACCACTTCCGGCTGGTCGGTCAGGACAACCTGCGGCGCTACCTGCCGTTCGACGAGATCATCGTGCGCTGGAACCCCGCCGACCGGCTCGACGACGTCCTGCTGCGTCTCATCGCCGCCCGCATCACCGGCGCCCGCGCCTTGCTCAGCGTCGATCCGGGGATCGATGACGGGCCGTTGCAGTGGATCGACCGCATCACCCTGCCGCTCGCGGCCGGGGTCGAATGGCTGCGTCAGGGTGACGATCAGCTCGCCGACGTGGTGCGCAGCGACCGCGACGGCCGCGTGCGTTTCGCCGGTCCGGAAGCCGTGTCCGCCACCCTGCGCCGTGCCGCCGCCGACAGCGGCCAATGGCTGGCCGATCCCCCCGTGCTGGCGGTCGGCCGGATCGAGTTGCTGTGGTATCTGCGCGAGCAAAGCCTCTGCCACGACTACCACCGCTACGGCAACCTCGGCGCCCGCGCCGGCGAACGGCGCGGTCCGGTGGAGTGAACCTGAAGGCGAGGCGGGTTCCGTTCAAGCCACTTCATCGCCGCTTGGAGCGGATTCGTTTTGACGCGTCCCA
>SKLO01000565.1 GCA_007123195.1 Verrucomicrobiales bacterium
GCCGGTGACGATCCGGCCGAACCACAGCTCACCAGCGTCGCCCGGGCCGACATCGGTTCGGTCGAGGAAATCCCGGGTCTGAGCAGCACGCGGCTCAATTTGATCGGCAGGTCCGACGGGCGCGTGCTGCTGTCGGTGCGCTATTCGCACCGGCAGCGCCAGGCGGTCGGGGCCATCGTATTCGTGCTCAAGCAGCAGCTCGAGGGTGTTTCGATCAAGCTGGACGCCGCTGCCGGATCGCCCGACGAACTTTACGCCGCCAACATCGCGCAGCCGGTGCTGGAGGCCCAGGCGCTGGTCAGCCGCCATCGTCTGGCGGTGGTGTGGCGGTTGCTGTCCTACCTGCGCCCCTACCGGCGCCAGGTCGTCATCGGTTCGATCGGCGCGGTGCTCATGACCCTGGTCAGTCTGGCGCCGCCGTTCCTCACCGGTTACGTGATCGACCACGTCATCCGCCCGTTCGAGGACGGCAGCATCGACGCCGCCACCGCCACCCGGCTGGCCATGGCGGTGCTGGCGGGCATCGCCGCTGTCTACGGGCTGCGCGAGTTGTTCGGCTGGATCCGTCTGCGGTGGATGGCGGTACTGGGCGAGCACGTCGCGCGCGACCTGCGCACCCACGTCTACGACCATCTGCACAAGCTCAGCGTCTCCTATTTTTCGTCCAAACAAACCGGCAGCATCATCAGCCGGGTGTCGTCGGACACCGACCGCATCTGGGATTTCATCGCCTTCGGTGTGGTCGAGGTGTCGTTGTCGCTGATCATGTTGTTCGGGCTGGGTGCGGTGTTGATCTGGCTCGACTGGCCGCTCGGCCTGCTGATGACCCTGCCGATCCCGTTGTTGTTGTATGCGCTGGTGCGCAACAGCCGGCGCATGCAGCGCTACTTCCTGCGCGCCTGGCGCAAGTGGTCGGACCTGACCGACGTGTTGTCCGACACCGTGCCCGGCATCCGCGTGGTCAAGGCGTTCCACCAGGAGGACCGCGAGCGCGAGCGGTTCAATCGCCGCAACCGCACCGTGACCGACGAGTTCTTCCGCATCCACCACATCTGGACCGGCTTCTGGCCGCTGCTGCTGCTGGCGGTGCACGTGCTGACGATCACCGTCTGGGCGGTGGCGCTGCCGCGCATCCTGCACGGCGGCCCCGAATGGATGCCGGCCCTGACGCCCGGCACGTTCGTCTCGTTCCTGCTTTACACCACCATGTTCTTCCAGCCGATCGAGGTGTTCGGCCAGATGACCCGCATGCTCAACCGCGCCCTGACCTCGGCCCACCGCATCTTCGAGGTGCTCGACACCGAACCGGCGATGCAGGACCAACCCGACCCGGTGCGGCTGGAGCCGGTGCGCGGTCATGTGGTGTTCGACAGCGTCACCTTCGGCTACGACCCCGTGCGGCTGATCCTCAAGGGCGTCTCGTTCGAGGTGCAACCCGGCGAGATGATCGGTTTGGTGGGTCCGTCAGGGGCCGGCAAGACCACCGTGACCAACCTCATCGCGCGCTTCTACGACGCCACCGGCGGCGCCATCCGCATCGACGGCGTGCCGATCGGCGATCTCGACAGCGGCCACTACCGCAAACAGATCGGCATGGTGCTGCAGGACCCCTACCTGTTCCACGGCACCATCCTTGAGAACATCCGCTACGGCATGCGCGGGGCCTCGATCGACGAGGTGGTCGCCGCCGCCCGCGCGGCCAACGCCCATGAGTTCATCGGCCGCCTTCCGCACGGCTACGACACCGTTGTCGGCGAGCGCGGCCACACCTTGTCCGGCGGCGAGCGGCAGCGCATCTCGATCGCCCGGGCGGTGTTGCACAACCCGCGGCTGCTGATCCTCGACGAGGCCACCAGCAGCGTTGACACCGAGACCGAGAAGCGCATCCAGGAAGCGCTCGACCGCCTGATCGAGGGCCGCACGACGTTCGCCATCGCCCACCGGTTGTCGACCCTGACGCGCGCCTCGCGGCTGTTTGTGTTCAAGGACGGCCGCCTGGTCGAGCAGGGCACCCACCGCGAGCTGCTGGGCGATCCCGACGGCGTCTACCATGGCCTGCACCGGATCCAGCGCGACCTGCACGACATGTATGCGGTGTGACATTCCGTGCCCTGCTGTCGAACACCACCACGACCACCCTGATTTTTTCATTTTTCCAATGACCACCACATCCATTGATCCTGGCCCGGTCCGGCTCGAGCGCGATTCCCACGGGCGCCTGTTCCTGCTGCGCGAGGGCCGCCGGCATCCGGTGAGGGCGCGCGCCTGCTTTCCGTGGACGGATCCCGGGCGTTTCATTTCCCTGCGCGACCACGACGACCATGAGCTGGCCCTGGTGGAGGATCCGCAGGCGCTCGATCCGGACTCTCGCGAGGCCCTCGGCAGCTGCGCCAACGAGAGCCGTTTCGTGTTCGAGATCACCCGCATAACAAGGGTCGACAAGGAGCACGAACTGCGCGCCTGGCAGGTCGAGACCGCGCAGGGGGCGCGCCGGTTCCAGACCAAGCTCGACGACTGGCCGCGCCCGCTGGAGTCCGGCGGCTGGCTGCTGCGCGATGTCGCCGGCGACCTGTTTTTCGTGCGCGACCTGCAGCGCCTCGACAAGGCCAGCCGCGAGATCCTGTCGGGCTTCATCGACTGACGGCCGGCGCCGGGACTTGACGCCGGCAGGCTGCCGGCGAAGTTGCCGGCATGAACCCCGTTCGTGTTGTCCAGGGCCTTGCCGCTGCTCTGGCCACCGCCGCCCTGGGCGCCGGTGCGGTCCACAGCTACTACTTCCCGGCCTGCGAACGCACCAGCGGATTGGTCTACGGCCAGCGTCACGGCGAGGACCTGACCATTCAACACATGCGCCCGCCCCGGACCAACGGCGGCGCCGTGCTGGTGATGGTCAGCGGCGGCTGGGACTCGGCCCCCGACGCCTTCCCGGAGTGGATTGCCGGCCCGTTCCTGCAAGCGGGGTTTCAGGTGTTCGCCGTCAGTCACTTGCCGCAACCCCGGGCCACCGTCGATGAGATCGTCCACGACGTGAAACGTGCGGTGAGGTTCGTGCGCCATCACGCCGGCGACTTCGGCATCGATCCCGAGCGCATCGGCGTCACCGGCGTCAGCTCCGGCGGCCACCTGAGCCTGATGCTGGCCGCCACCGGCGATGACGGCGATCCTGGCGCGGCGGATCCGGTCGACCGCCAGCCCAGCCGGGTTCAGGCGGCGGCGGTGTTCTGCCCGGTCACGGACCTGCTCAATCTCACTGGATCGACCGAGGACCCGGGCGACGGCGGGCCGCCGGTCAGTTTCGTCGATGCGTTCGGCCCTGGGGCCCGCGACATGCCGACTTGGCGGCGGATCGGCCGCGAATTGTCGCCGATCTATCACGTCGACGAATCCCTGCCGCCGGTGTTCATCCGCCATGGCGACGCCGACACACTGGTGGTCGCGGACCAATCGATCCGCTTTCAGCTGGCCGCCATCGAGGCCGGAGCGCCGCTGGTGAGGGTGGATGTCCTGCCCGGTCGCGGCCATGGCTGGTGGAGCATGCCGGTGGATCTGATCCGGTTTTCCGGCTGGTTCGAGCAGCACCTGCTGGAGCCGGGGCGGGACCGCGCGGGGCGGCCACGGTCGTTCGCACACTAGTGTGGTGATCGCGAAATCCCTGGATGAAATGAAGGGATTGAAGTTTTTGAACTTCAGCTCGCTGCGCTCGATCCGTTTCGTAGCGCGGTGCTTTTTCCCAAGCTCGGCGTTGCTCCTCAGTCGCGGA
>SKLO01000485.1 GCA_007123195.1 Verrucomicrobiales bacterium
CCGGCATGACCGAGATCGCCCCCAAAGGCTTCGGTTTCCTGCGCACCGCCGACAAGAACTACGTGGCCGGCCGCCAGGATGTGTTCGTGCCGCCCGAGTTCGTGCGCAAATACACCCTGCGCGACGGCATGTATCTGGAGGGCGAGGCGCGCCGCGGCCGGCGCGGCCCGCAGATGACCACCCTGACCCGGATCAACGGCGGCGACCCCGAGAAATACGCCAACCGCCCGCTGTTCGAGGAACTCAAGGCGGTCAACCCCGACCGGCGTTACCTGCTTGAGACCGACAAGAGCCGTTTCACCACGCGGGTGATCGACATGCTGGCGCCGATCGGGCGCGGCCAGCGCGGGCTGATCGTGGCACCGCCGCGCACCGGCAAGACCACCATCCTCGAGCACATCGCCCAGGCACTCGAGCACAATCACCCCGACGTCCACGTGATCATCCTGCTGATCGACGAGCGGCCCGAGGAGGTGACGCAGATGAAGCGCCTCCTGACCAACGCCGAAATCTTCTCGTCGTCGAACGACAGCAATGTGAAGAACCACGTCCGCATCGCGGAACTGGCCATCGAGCGCTCCAAGCGGCTGGTCGAGGCCGGCGAGCACGTGGTGGTGCTGCTCGATTCCATCACCCGCCTCGGGCGCGCGTTCAACAACGCCATGAAAGGCGGCGGCCGCACCATGTCGGGCGGCATCGACATCCGCGCGCTGGAACTGCCGCGGCGGTTGTTTGCCGCGGCCCGCAACACCCGCGACGCCGGCTCCCTGACCATCATCGCCACCGCCCTGGTCGAGACCGGCTCCAAGATGGACGAGTTGATCTTCCAGGAATTCAAGGGCACCGGCAACATGGAGCTGGTGCTCGACCGCAAGATCGCCCAGCAGTATGTCTATCCGGCGGTCGATATCTTCCGCTCCGGCACCCGGCGCGAGGAACTGCTGCTGCCTGACAAGCATCTCGACAAGATCTACCGCATCCGCCGCGGTCTCTCCGGCCACCGGCCGAGCGAGGCCATCGAGCGCCTGCTGCAGATCATGGGCCGCTTCAACAACAACGCCCAGATGCTGCTGGAGATCCCGGCCACCTGACCTGGCGCACGGGCATCATCCGACGGGGCGCCCCATCGGCAGCGGCGTCTGGTCGCGCCGGATATCCTTGCCCGGATCATGGCCCGGGCAGGGTCGCCCGGGCGGCGGGTGCGGGTTGCCGCACGCCAACACCGCGCCGCGCCTGACGGCATCCCGGCGGTGCATGCGCCCGAACCCGTCCCGGGCGCCGGTCGCGGGCATCAATGAGGCGCCGACGGCGGCCCCCGTGTCGCGTTGTGGAACACGCCTCGCGCAGAGGGGGGCAAGGCCGGGCCGGGCCGTCCCCGGCCCGCCCGCGATCAGCGCCCTGACTTGACCAACTCCAGATGCGAGGGCCGCGAGTTGCCGTTTTCGTCCAGCACCGGAATCCGCAGGTGGGCCAGGAGATACTCCTTCATCGCGCCGCGCACGGGCACTTCAAGGCGGCTGCGGGTCATTCCGTAATCATATTCGATCGCCTTCTTCTGGGTCTTGTTGAGCGATGCGTGAGGGCGCAGAACGATGCGCTCGATCGTGTCCCACGCCTGGTCGGGTTCCGGCGGCACGAACTCGGCGCCCGGCCAGTCGGCGGTCTCCATCCGGCTGAGGACAAAATCGCGGTAGTCCTGGTTCTCAAAGCACCAGGCGCGCGCGTGCCAGCGGTAGCCATCGTGGCCCAGGGCGTGCGGGGCGATCTCACGCTTTCGCGCGGTGCCGCGGCTGACCGACCAGTATTTGACCTTGAACCGCCGTCGCTGGTCGAGCGCGAGGAACAGGCGGCGTTCGACGTTGGCCGAAGCCTGCCGGGTCAATGGCCGGAACACATCGATCCCGTCGCCGGGTTGGGCCGGGGACAATGACACCAGGGCTGGTGAATCGCCGCCGAGGAACAGCCGCACCGCATCGTCCAGCCGCGGCTTGTGCAACTTGCAGGTCATACCAGGCTGGGCCTCGTAGCGTTTGGAACGAAGGTTGTAAATCAACGCGTTGGGATTGAGCGTGATATAGGACTGGATGTCCGCCGAGGCCTGGGCGGCCGAGATGCCGAACACGTCGTGCAGGTCGCCCCGGTTGACCATGCCCCGCCACCACCCGAGGCGCTCGATGAACATTTGGCGCTCTCGCGCCGACCATTGATCTCTGTTGCTGCGGTTGCCCATGATTGGCTCCTTTAATCTTTTGTGAACAAGGGGGAAATGTCAGGTCGCGACCTGCGGCCGGCCCGGGAGAGTGGTCTCCTGGATGAGTCGAACGACCCAACGCAAGGTGACCACCCAGCCGGTTTACAGGAATTTTGCGCCGAGATCCAGCCCAAAAATGAAAATGGTTCAGAACAATTTTTTGAACGGACCCGGCCGGCGCCGTCCCGGCGGAGCCGGCCGGGGCCTCTCCGCCCCTCACAATCCCCTTGCCGGCGGGCGCAGGTGCCTCATCACCATGTTCCGGACCTCGCCCTCGCTGAAGTAGGTGGCAAAACCCAGCGGCGCGCAGAATTCGATGTCGCCGGGCCGCAGGCTGATCCGCCGACCGGCCACCGGCGCCCTTGCCGCCTCACGGCCATCGACCCAGAGGGTCACCGCCTGCTCCCGGACCTCCAGCCGGAAGTGATACCAGGTGCCGTTCTTGAAGTCACGCTCGGTGCTGTAGGGGTTTTCCGACGCATCCTGCTCGTCGATGCTGGAGAATCCCACCAGCTTGCCGCCCCAGCCGCCAATCACCACGGTCAGGCAGGTGTCGAGTGATCCGACCGGAAACGTCAGCGCCGAGAAGAAGTCGTAGCCATGCACCCGCCGGGCCTCCCAGGCGATTTCATAGTCGGTGACGGGCAGCTGGTCGTGCGGCACCCCGGTGTAGCGCACCGCGCTCATTGGCTCGCCGGCACCGATCCTGAGGATCCCCTCGTGCAGTTCAATAAAGCCCTCGCCCGCCAACACGACCGGGTCCCACGACGCGTGCCCCTGCGTGTCGGTCATGTAATACGGACCCGGCAGCGGTTCGCGCTCGATGCACCCGGCCACCAACCCAAGCAACAGCAGGGCGCCCGCGGCCGGCAGCATTCGACCGGTTCGTGTCCGGCGGATCCGGTCCTGCCGGGCGGCAGCAGCAAGCCCGGGCCGGGCGTCACAGGTGTCGATGGGGGCGTCCATCACGGGCAGGGTGGCCCGGGACCGACCACGGCGTGGGGTGTGTGCGGTGCCGGGACGGCAGCTGATGAAATTCGGCAACATGGCATGAACGACGGGATCTCCGCCTGTTCATCCTACGACGCAGGCACCTCGTTCGCCATGTTTTCCGTGCCCCCCTGAGTGTCCGGTGGCGGATCCGGGCCGCCAGGCGGACCGGGGGCAGGCGCTGGTGCGCGCCATCGGAGGCGGCCGCGCCCGCCGATGCATGACCGGTCCCGGAGCCCCGGCGGCAAGCCACGATTTTCCCAACCCGACCGGATTGAAGTTGCACAAGCCGCCGCCGCGGTCGATGGCGGTGGCGGCCGGTGGTGGCGACCGCCTCCGGCAGCATCCGCACGACATGAATTCCCCGGCGCAGTCAATTCTGGTCTTCCTCAAAGGCGCGGCGATGGGCGCGGCCAACATCATCCCCGGCGTCTCCGGGGGCACCGTGGCCTTCATCACCGGCATTTACGAAACCCTCATCCGCAGCCTGAAGGCGTTTGAC
>SKLO01000293.1 GCA_007123195.1 Verrucomicrobiales bacterium
ACCGGGCGGCGGGGTGCGAACCGGCGGCCGCAGCCGCGGTGGGGTGGACGTCTATGTTCGGCCATCAGGGGCGCGTTGCCAGCAGTTTTCGGTGGGCCGGCCGACGTCGGTGGATCGGGTTTCGTGCTTTCCTTCGGCCGCGGATTGTTCTATGGCCGAACCATGACCGCGTCACGAACCCCCGTCCGGCTGCCGGATCGCCTTGTCCGCCGCGCGCTTGCCGTGTCCATGGCGCTGGCACTGGCGTGTCCGGCCGCTCCCACTGCGGCGTTCGACACGCCCGAGGTGCCGGATTGGCACGATTACCTGCCGCCGGACATGGATTACCATCCGGAGGCGCCCACCCCGGAGGAATTGCTGGGCTGGCGCTTCGGCCAGTGGCACCTGCATCACCATGAGCTGGTGCGCTACTTCGAGGCTCTGGCAGCGTGGTCGGACCGGGTGACGCTGGTGGAATACGCCCGCTCGCACGGGCGACGGCCGCTGGTGCTGGCGGTGGTGACCTCGCCGGCCAACCACGAGCGGCTGGAGGACCTCCGCCGCGGCCATGTCGACCAGGTGCTGGGGGCTTGGGAACAGGAGAGCCAACGGCTGCAGGCGGGGGCTGAGGCGGGCGCGACCGGCGATCAGGACGACCCCGATGCCGGTGGCGATGGCGCCGACAGCGGGCAAGAAACCCCGTTGATCGTGTGGATGGGGTACGGGGTACACGGCGATGAACCGAGCGCTTCCCAGGCGGCCCCGCTGCTGGCCTATCATCTGGCAGCCGCGCGCGCCGAGGAGGTAGGGGGATTGCTCGATGACACGGTGGTATTGATCGATCCCTGCCTCAATCCCGACGGCATGGAGCGCTTCGCCGCCTGGACGAATTTCCACCGCGGGCGCCACCCGTCGCCGCACCGGCGCGACCAAGAGCACGTGCAGGCGTTCCCGGGCGGGCGCACCAACTACTACTGGTTCGATCTCAACCGCGACTGGCTGCCGGCGGTGCACCCGGAATCCCGCGGTCGGCTGCGGCTGTTCCACCAGTGGCTGCCGCAGGTGCTGACCGATTACCACGAGATGGGCAACGTCAACCGCAGCTATTTTTTCCAGCCCGGCATCCCGGACATGGTGCATCCGCTGACGCCGGAGCTGAACCAGCGGCTGACGCTGGACATCGCCCGGCACCACGCGGCGGCGCTCGACGAGCTGGGCACGCTGTATTACACCGGCGAGACGTTCGACGATTTCTACATCGGCAAGGGATCGACCTATCCGGACCTGAACGGTTCGATCGGAATCCTGTTTGAGCAGGCCAGCTCGCGCGGGTTTCACCAGGACACCGAGCACGGCCGGCTGACGTTCCCCACCACCATCCGCCATCAGGTCGTCACCTCGCTGTCGACCCTGCGGGCGGCGGACGAGTTGCGCGGCGAATTGTCCAGCGCCCAGCGCCAGCACCACCGCGAGGCGGCCCAACGGGCGGCGACGGATCCGGTGAAGGCCCACGTGGTGTCGGCGCCGGACGACCGAGGCCGATTGACGGCGTTCGCGGAATTGCTCGATCTGCACGGCATCCGTCACGCCCGGCTCGGGGAAGCGGTCAGGGCCGATGGCCAGCGGTTCCGTCCGGGGTCGTCGCTGGTGATCCCGGCCGACCAGCCGCGCCACCATCTGCTGACGGCGATGCTGGAGACCCGCACCGAGTTTGAGAGCAATGTGTTCTACGACGTGTCGGCCTGGCACCTGCCGTCGGCGTTCGGGCTGCTGCACGCTGAGTTGCCGACGGTGCCGGCGATGGCCGACGAGCCGGTGGCGACACCGCAAGGCCGGGTGATCGGCCCGCGGGAGGCGGTGGCCTATCTGGTGCCGTGGCCGCCCCAGGGCGCGCCGGGCGCGCTGGCACGGCTGGGGCGGGAGAACGTGCGCAGCTGGGTGGCCCAGCGCCCGATCGTGACGGCCGAGGTCGATGGCGGCGAGAGCTGGCCGCACGGCACCATCGTGGTGCCGGTGGCCGTGCAGGAGGAAATCGGCACCGGGGCGTTGCGTCGATTGATGCGGGAACTGGCGGCCGAACACGGGTTGCGCATCCGGGCGGTGTCGACCGGCCTGGGCGACGGCGGCATCGACCTCGGCAGCCCCAGTCTGGCGCCGGTAGCGGCGCCGGAGTTGCTGTTGGTGGTCGGTCCCGGCGCGTCGTCGCAGGCGGCCGGGGCGGTCTGGCACCAGTTCGACCAGGTTTGGCAGGCGCCGCTGACCATGGTCGAGGGATCGCGGATCAACCCCGCCTTGCTGCGCGATTTCAACACCCTGATCCTGGCCGACGCACCGTTCCGCGGACTGCCGTCGGCGGCGCGCTCGGCGATCGAGTCCTGGGTGCGCCAGGGCGGTTGCCTGATCGCGTTCGGCACCAGCGTATCGTCGCTGGCAGAACAGGAATGGGTCGGGGTGGAAACCCGCAAGGCGGCGTTCGACGGACCCGACGACGACGAAGAGCCACCGCCGACTTCCGGCGAGGGAGCCGCGGACGACGGCGGGGGCGATGACGGACAAAACCACGCCGAAGACCGGGCGGGCGCCGCCGCGGAAATCGACGTGGTGCCGCACCCGGCCGACACCCCCTATGACGGAGCGGCCGAGCGCCGCGCGCTGCGCAACGTGCGCGGGGTGGTCGTCGGCGCCTGGTTGGACGCCACCCACCCGCTGGCCTACGGCTACAGCGACCACGGCCCGCAGCTCGCGCTGCTGCGCCAGGGCACGACGTTCCTGGAGCGGTCGGACAACAGCCTGCGCAACCCTCTTGTCTACACCGACGACCCGCTGATCGCCGGCGCGATCGCCGCACCCAACCTGCAAGCCCTGCGCGGCAGCACCCCGGTGCAGGTGCGCCCGGTCGATTCCGGCCAGGTGATCCTCATGACCGATAACCCGGTGTTCCGCGGCCACTGGCACGGCAGCGCCAGGCTGCTGGCCAACGCCGTGTTCTTCGGCCGACTGGTGTCAGCCGGCAGCGGCGGGGAGGACGGGGAAGAGGACCACGACGGGCCAGCGGAACTGGACGACTGACGCGTCGTGCGCCCGCGTGGCCGCCCGCATGGCCCGCCGGTTTGCGGGCCACGAAAAACCTGCAAAAAAATCACGGCACCGTCACCCGCAACGCGGCCACCGGACACTGGCGCGGATCGGGACGGCGCCCCAGCTCGCGCTCGATCACCTCCAGCGACCGCTGCACCCGCCCGGCGAAAACCGGTTCGCCATTGCAGACCACCGTCAGTTCCGCATCCAGATCGAGCAACCGGTCGCTGAGCAACAGTTCGATCACTGCGCCGCTCAGCGGGGTGCGCTCGGACGCGGCCACATCGTCCATGCCGTGGGTGCGGTTGCCGTCGGTGTTGCGCCCCTGCAACCGGTGCGCCTCCAGCGTGATCGTCGCCGCCTCCCGATCCACCGTGGCCACGATGCGTGCATCGCCGCCGTCGTCCGCCTCCACCCCGGGCCTCGACAACCAGTAGAACCGCTCGCGACGGGCGCCATCGAGGGTTTGATCAATCCACACCACGCGCGCCGGCCACGGGTCGCGCTCGTGCCCGGCCATCCAGCTCACGCCCGGACGGTAGTCGATCCCGTGGCCGCGGCCCGACTGGACCCCGATCTCATGCCGGTAAGCCGCCGGGTCATTCTCACCGGCGCGCAGCCGCTCCAGTTCCTCGTGGAACGCCACCGCCATGGCGGCGCGATCGAACATCCGGTCGTTCTCACCGACATCGCTGCGGAACGCCAGGTTGCGCAGGTTGGCCGGCGGATTGGCCAGGCCGACCCCCGCGGCCATCGCGTTCGCACCGGCCAGTCGATCGGCCATCCACGGTGCCAGAATGGCGGCACCGTAGCCGCCCTCGGACACGCCCAGCAGGTAGACCCGGTCGGGCGACACCCCCCAGTGCAGGATCGCATGATCGATGATGGCATCGAACGCCTCCTGCTGGTGCCGGTGCCACCAACGCCCGAGCCGGTCATCGGCCATGCGCGGCACCAGATAAACTCCGCCCGGCTCGTAGGCCCGCCCCGCCAGCTCGATCTGCGTCAGAAACTCGCGCGTGTTGACCGCCCACTGATGCGGGCCCTCCGCGCCCGGATTGGCGCCACCGCCATGCATGCAGATGAACAAGGCGTGCCCGACCTGGTCCGCTTCATCCGTCTGATCGGATGCCGGTCCCGGTTTGCGCAGCACCGTGTAGGGCATCACCTTGTCGCCCACAGGCAATGCCACCACCTGCAGCGGCGGCCGGCGACGATCACCCTCCTGCGGTCCGCCCTCCCCCGCAGGCACGGCCGTCAATTCCTCCCAACCGGGCGGCGGCTCCACCGGCAACCCGGCCCGCGGCGGCTGTGCGCGCAACCCGTCTAGCCGCTCGTCGATCGCCGCCAAGGCCTGCTCCCGGGTCAACGCCGCCGCCTCATCCGCCGCCGCCCCCACCCGGTCGGCGGCGGTCGCCACCATCGCCATCATCAAGGCGACCCGCCCGATCGCCGGGCATCCATGCAAGCTGGAAGCGAACCATCCATCGCGGCTTGAGATCATCACCGAGTTGAACCGCGCCCGCGATTCAAGTCAAGCCCGCCCGTCGCCCAACTCAGCGCCCGCCAGCCCCGGCTTCCTCCACGACCTTCTGCTCCACCCCGTTGGCCCGACGACGCTTCGACACCCCCTCCCCCGCCCGGTGCAGCCACTCGAACAACACCTGACAAACCGCCACCGCCAGCACCGCCATGCCGATTCCCAGCCAACCCAGCTCGCCCCGGCTGCTGGACATGGTCCAGACGAACTGCCCGACACACAGCGCCGCCACCACCAGCAGCGTCGGCTTGCGTCCCACCAGCTCCACCACGATCGCCCCCAGCGGCGCGCCCAGAGCCACCACCGGTGCCGCCGCCAGCCAGTTGCCGAACACCGCCGGATTGACGTCGTCCAGCAGCGCCTTGAACCCGATCCCCACCACCGAGGTGAACGCCATCAGGATCACCGACGTCGGGATCGCCACCCTCAGGTCGGCGCGGCACAGCATCACCAGCACCGTGTAGATCAGCATGTCAATGCCCACCCCCGTGCTCGCCGCCACCGTCGCCCCGCCCAGCAGCCCGACCGCCAGGCCGGCGTTGCGATCAAACCGATGCGCCGCCACCGGCATGCCCGAGTGGCTGGCGATCTCGTTGATCCGGTAAAAATGCAGCACCCCGAAACTGCACCAAATCACCGCGAACGTCACCTTGATCAACAGCTCCGGAACCTGCGGTGCAATGAATAAAATCCCCAGCGGCGTGCCGATCAACGACCCCAGCATCGCCCACCGGAGCATGCCCCACTCCACCGGCCGCCGCCGGCAGATGATGTAAATGCCGGCGCTCACCATGCCGATCGACTGCACCGCAAAACTGAAATCCCGCCCCAGCGTGGCCGGCTGGTCGAACAACAACACCAGCACTGGAAACCCCACCGTGCCACCCCCCATCGGCGTCGATCCCGCGAAGTAGGACCCCGCCGCCATGGCCACCGACATGCCCCAGTTGTCCGCCAGCTGATGCCACAGCTGGCCGAACGCCAGCAGCCCCAGCCAAACCGTGTAAAACACCAGCAGCCAACAGCCAAACCATCGCATGCGCCGAGGGAACGGACCCACGATGGCGCCCCACACGCGGCGGGCCAACGGCGGCGGACGATGGCGGTTGGTTTCCCGGTTCATGGATCAATCGATCAACACATGGGCAGCGGCGCCCGAAAGGGACCGTTCCAACTTCAGCTCAAGCCTGGGTCCACCCCTCTCCAAGATTAGCTAAAACGCGAACCCTTAAGAACGAAACTATCAATTTCGCATCACACTTATAACCATTCGCAATAACCAAACACCTTCAGCCGGCCACCAGGCACGCTCCATCCGGTCACCCTCCACCCCGAAGCTCACGCAACTCCTCCTGCCGCCGGTCCAGTTCCGCCAGCGCACCTTCCGCCGTCACCAGATGCCGCTCCATCGCCGCCCGCAGCACCTCCCGGCGGTCGGGTGGGGTGCGTCGATGGGCGATCTCCTCCTCCACCGCCCGGATCTCGTCGTTCAACTCCCGCAGCCCGCGCTCCAATTGGCGGATCTCGCCCACCAACCGATCCTCCCGTTGCAGGCGCTCGATTTCCCCTGCCTCATCCCATTCACCCGGCCCGGCATCCGGACCATCTCCATGGCCGCCATCGTGGCCCCCGGGCTCCCGCTCCAGCTCCACCGGCAGCCATTCGCCAAACGTGTCGCGCAGGATCGCCTCCGCCTCCATGAACCGCCCCTCCTCCACCGCCACCAACACGCTCGCACTGGCGCCGAACCCACCCAGCGGCTGCTCCAGCGGCGAGCGCCCGGTGATCCCGTCATCAAACTCCGCATGCACCTGGATCCCGGCCGCCGTCAAGGCCTCCAGCAGCCGGCGCGCATCGGCCGGCTGATGCCAGCCAAGGGAGACAAAACCATCAGGAAGCGCAACCACCGCCGCCACTCTGGAACAGCCACCCCCCAAGTCAAGCCCGGTCGGGTCCCGCCCTGCGGGGGGGCGGACCCTCAAGGACCAGGGTTGGAACGGTGCGTCATGGGGCGGCGGTCCGGGGGGTCGTTGGCCCCTTGCATCGCGACAGAGAATCAGGCGACAAAAGGTCAGACATTTTGTCGACAAAGTACTTGCGGCCGGCAATGGCAATGTCGGGGGTAGTAGGGCGACGCGCTCACAGCCCGCAGGCCGGGGCTGTTCAACGTGCCGCGGCTCACTGCCGGGAGGGGCGGAAGTGGCCGTGAAGGAAAGACGGAGCATGGCACGGACCCACCCATACCCAAGGCTTGCCCTACGGGGAGTGGGGTCCGCGAGGACCGGGATGAGGCGGATGTGTGATGGGAGCGGTGGTGCCTGTAAAGTGTCAGATAATTTGTCGCAAACGTACTTGCGGCCGGCGACGGCAATGTCGCGGGGGGGAGGGCGACGCGCTCACAGCGCTGCAGACTGGGGCCGGGGCAACGTGCCGCGGTTCGTTCGCTGGGGGCGGAAGTGGCTGAAGGAAGAAGGCCCATGACACCGGCGACCCGCCCGGCCGGGTGCCGGGCCTCGCCAGCCACCAGCCCGGACACCAGCCCAGTTCGTCCGCCCACCACACGGTCTCCCTGGGGTGCGGTCGCCCAAAGAGGTGTGCAAAATCCGCCAGCCATCTGATTCAAATCCAAGACGTGCTTGTCCGCCGAAGCTTCAGCGAAGGAGGAAGGCGGGAGCGAATGGACATTCTCCAGCACTCGTTTTGCCCGACCGACCACCGCCACCACCGCGCTTGACCTGGCCACGCCCGGTTCCCATCATGCCCACCATGGCCGTTCACGCCCGCAAACCATCCACCGCCGGCCGCCGCGCCCGCGGCCAACGCGCCACCACCAAGATCCCCCTGCCGCCGGCCACCGACTGGCGCACCACCGACGACGACGAACGCCGGCGCCGGGTGCAGCGCGCCATCGACGAGAAACACCGCATCCACAACCTCGAGCCCGACCACCCGATCCACTCCACCTTCGGCGTCGCCTCGCCCAGCGGCATGACCTACCGGGTCGAGGTCCGCAGCCTGAAAGACCGGCAGTTGTCCTGCACCTGCCCCGACTTCCGCATCAACGGCCTCGGCACCTGCAAGCACATCGAAGCCGTGCTCATCTGGCTCAAGCGCCGCGAACGCGCCGCCTGGAAACTCGCGCAAACCACCGACTCCGACCGCATTGACATCGTGCCCCGCGGCGACACCCTCGCCGTCGAGCGCAACCTCGCCAGCCTGCCCGCCAGCCTGCGACCCCTGTTCGATGAACACGGCCTGCTACGCCCCGAGCACGATCCCGAAGCCGTCGCCGCCACCACCAGCCGCAGCCGCAAGTTGCGCATCTCCCAGGACGTCACGCGCTTCCTCGAAACCCGCCGCCGCCAGCGCGAAAAATCCCTGCTGCGCCGCGACTACGAACACGGTGTGGTCAACGGCACCCATCCCGAACACGTCACCCTGTCGCCGCTCTACCCCTACCAGCGCGAGGGCATGCTCCACCTCGCCTTCGGCGAGCGCGCGCTGCTGGCCGACGAGATGGGCCTCGGCAAAACCATCCAGGCCATCGCCGCCTGCGCCCTGCTGCACCACCTCGGCAAGGCCCGCCGCGTGCTGGTGGTCACCCCGGCCTCGCTCAAAACCGAGTGGGAGGAACAAATCGGCAGGTTCACCACCCTCGACCAGCGCCTGATCTACGGCGGCCGCGGCTCCAGGGCAGCCGCCTACGCCGACCCGTCGCCGCCGTTCTTCACCATCGTCAACTACGAGCAGGTCGTGCGCGACAGCCTCGACATCAACCATCACCTCCTGCCCGACATCGTCGTACTCGACGAGGCCCAGCGGATCAAGAATTGGGCCACCAAAACCGCCCAGGCCGTCAAGCGCCTGCAAAGCCGCTACGCCTTCGTGCTCACCGGCACCCCCATCGAGAACCGGATCGACGAACTCTACTCCATCGTCGATTTCCTCGACCCCACCCTGCTCGGACCCCTGTTCCGCTTCAACCGCGAGTTCTACCAACTCGACGACAAGGGCCGCCCGCTCGAATACCAGAACCTCAGCCAACTCCGCGAGCGGGTGCGCCCGGTACTGCTGCGACGCCGCAAATGGCAGGTCGAAACCGAACTGCCCGACCGCACCGACCGCAACCACTTCGTCAAGCTGACCACCAAGATGCGGCTGGAATACGACGACCTCAAGAGCCAGGTCGCCGACCTCCTCAGCCGCGCCGCCAGACGCCCGCTCACCAAGAAGGAACAGGACCTTCTGATGATCATGCTGGCCATGATGCGCATGATCTGCGACAGCCCCTCGATCATCAAGAACCGCGACTGCGACGACTGCCCAAAACTCGCCGAACTGGCCAAGGTCATCGACGAGGCGCTGGCCGATCCCGACGTCAAGGTGGTCGTCTTCTCCGAATGGGAGGGCATGCTCAAGCGCGTGCGCCAGTGGGCCGACCGCGAGGCCATCGGTTACGCCTGGCACACCGGCACCGTCGACCAGAAAAAGCGCCGCTCCGAAATCCAGGCGTTTCGTCAGGACCCCAACTGCCGTCTGTTCCTCAGCACCGACTCCGGCGGCGTCGGCCTCAACCTCCAAAACGCCAGCGTGGTCATCAATTGCGACCTGCCCTGGAACCCGGCCAAGCTCGAACAACGCATCGCCCGCGCCTGGCGCAAGCACCAGCAACGCCCCGTCACCGTCGTCAACCTGGTGGCCGAGGACACCATCGAACACAGCATGCTCGACACCCTGGCCACCAAGGCCATGCTGGCCGAGGGCGTGCTCGACGGCGTCGAGGAATCGCTCGCCGGCGCCCGCCTCAAGCGCGGCCCGCAGGCCCATCTGGCCCGGCTTCGCCAGCTGATGGCGCGCGAACCCGGCGCCAAAACCCGGCCCCCATCCCAGCCGGCGCCCCCCGCCGACCCCGCGGTCGCGTTCGCCGCCGCCGCCACCAAGGCCGTCGGCCCCGCCCTGGTCCACTGCGACGAAGCCATCCTGCCCGGCCAGGCCGGCCCCGTCATCCTCGCCGTGCTCGGCACCGCCGCCGCCCACCGCGCACCCGCCTTGAAACAACTTCACGAATCCATCGACTGGCGCGGCGACCGCCGGCCCCTGCACGTCATCGACGAGTCCACCTGGGCCGCCATCCAAAACCTCGTCGCCGACGGGCTGCTCACCCTCAACACCCGCGCCACCCGCTCGCTGGTGGGCGACAAGCCGCTGCTGACCGTCCCCCCGCCACCCGCCCTGACGCCCGAACAACAGCACCGCATCGCCAGCCTGCGCGCCTTGGCAGCAAAAAAACAACGCGTCGCCGAATTGCTCGCCGCCGAAGGCCTCGAGGACGAAGCCGCCCCCCACCGCCGCGCCGCCACCCTCGCGCTGGCGCAAGCCGAGGCCATCGAGAACCACCAACCCGAACCCGCCGGCCTGGACCCGTCACCCGGCTCCAACGGCGCACCTGCCGCGCCGTCTCCTGAATAGGTGTGCTGGATCCGCCACCACTCTTTCCTGGATTCAAGGCGCCGGGCGGGAGTGACTGGAGCCAGCACACCAGCCACCCCGCAAGTCCCGGATGAACCCCGCTCCCGGCGCGCCCCCCGGAAACACGCCTCACCGCCATGGTGGTCAAATGCTTAAGATAATCGAACGAACAGCAGTTGTGGTTGACCGGCCGCTCCGGTGGGTTCAAACTGATTGCCATGGATACCCTGCGGCACCCTACCCGAATCCAGTCGCCCCAAGCCACACCCGCCACCTCCACGCGCGCCGACCCCAGCCCCGGCTACCGCCCGCTGCCCGCTGCCGCGCCCACCGTGGCCGAGCGACCTGCCACCCCAGCCGTGCCTCCGGCCCAAGCCGCCGCCGCCGCCCCCGCGCCTGCGCCTGCTCCAGGCGACCGTGACGATCACGACCACGACCGCTCCGTCGCCGCCGAAGCCCCGCCCCAACCCCTGCCCGGAGCCAGCTCGCCCCCGGCCGACCTCACCAAGGCGCTGTTTGACGCCGCCCCCATGATGGCCCACACCCCGCCCGACGAACGGCCGCGGGAACGGCTCCAACAACTCGGCGCCGCCGCCCTCAAGAACGAGGAACTGCTGGCCCTGTTCCTGCGCTCCGGCCCGCCAGGGCGCAGCGTGCTGTCGATGGCCCGCGAACTGCTGGCCAGCTGCAACCACTCCCTGGTCGACCTGTCCCGCCGCTCCGTCCCCGACCTCATGAAGGTCAAGGGCATCGGCCGCGCCAAGGCCTGCGAAATCCTCGCCGCCGTCGAATTCGCCCGGCGCATGTCCACCGAACAAGTCAAACGCGCCCCGGTCGAACAACCCGAAGACGTCTACCGCCTGATGGCCCCCTCGCTGCACACCCGGCCGCGCGAATCCCTGTTCGTCATCCTCGTCAACACCCGCCTGCGCGTCACCGGCATCCACGAAATCTCCAAGGGCACCGTCAACGAAACCGTCGCCCACCCGCGCGACATCTTCCAACCCGTCATCCTCAACGACAGCTACGGCTTCCTGCTGGTGCACAACCACCCCTCCGGCGACCCCGCCCCCAGCCAGGCCGACCGCTCCCTGACCCGGCGCGTCGCCGCCGCCGCCGACACCATGCAGGTCCGCTTCCTCGACCACATCATCATCGGCCACCCCAGCCCCCAACACGAACCCTGGTTCAGCTTCCGCGAATCCGGCCTGCTGTGACCGGACCGCCGCCGCCCCACCGCGGCCCGCGAGCAAGCGATCCCAGCACAGCTGATCGCCGGGCATGAAGCGGGCGTTGCCGCTCCCCCCCGCGCGCCTGACCCCCGATTTACAAGGACTACCGCGCCCGCGACGTCGTCCAGCCCCGCCCCCCCCGGCGCGCCTGACCCCAATGCCGCCGCCAGTCCCGCAGGCGAATCGCTGTTGCACCCGGCCCGGTTGCGGCGATGCATGCCACGTGATTCATCCCGCCGCCCTGATCGATCCCGCCGCCGAACTGGCCGCCGATGTCCACGTCGGCCCCTGCGCCGTCATCGAGGCCGGCGCCCGCGTCGGTCCGGGCTGCCGCATCGAAGCCCACGCCCAACTGGTCGGCCGGGTCACCCTCGCCGAGGGAGTCACCATTGGCCGCGGCGCCGTCATCGGCGGCGATCCTCAGGACCTCTCGTTCGATCCCGCCACCGACAGCTCGGTCGAAATCGGCCCCCATTGCGTGCTGCGCGAACACGTCACCATCCATCGCGGGTCCAAACCGGGAGCCGTTACCCGCGTCGGCGCCCACAACTTCCTCATGGTCGGTGCCCACCTCGGCCACGACGTCCAGCTCGGCGACCACAACGTCATCGCCAACCAGGTGCTGTTCGGCGGTCACGTCGTCATGGGCCACCGCTGCTTCGTTGGCGGCGGCTCCGTGTTCCACCAGTTCGTCCGCGTCGGCGACTTCTGCATGGTCCAGGGCCTCAGCGGCTTCTCCAAGGACCTGCCCCCCTTCACCATGGCCGCCGGCGTCAACCACGTCGTCGGCCTCAACATCGTCGGCCTGCGCCGCAACGGCTTCAGCACCACCGACCGCCTGCAAATCAAGCGCGCCTTCGACCACTTCTACCGCTCCGGCCACAACTTCAGCCAGGCCCTGGCCGCGCTCGACCGCGCCAACACCAACGCCGGCCCCACCCCCGATGATCCGCCCGGCGACGGCAACACCGACGCCGCCAGCTGGCAGCCACCGGCACGCGCCTTCTTTGAATTTTTCCGCCAACCGACCAAAAAAGGCGTCTGCGCCTTCCAATCCAACCGCGACTGACCCGCCCACGCCACGCTCCGCTTTTCGCCATGCCCGTCTCCATGCCCGCGTTCCTTCAAACCGTGCCCCGCGCCGTGCTGCTGGCCGTGTTCTTCGCCGCCATCGCCCTGCTCGGGCTGTGGTTTCACACCATGCTCGCGGCACCCATGGTCGTCCAACGCCAAGCCGATCCCGACGCCCTCACCCAGTCGCCCCGGCTGGTCGAACTGACCCTCGCCTCGACCCGCTGGCTGCGCTCCCTGCTGCTGCCACTCGGTGCCATCACCGGTGTGTTCACCGTCCTGTCCATCTGGCGCGGAGCCCCCGCCGGCTCCCAGCAAGCCGTCCGCATCGCCCTGGTCGTGCTCGCCACCGTGCTCACCCCGCTCACCCTCTGGATCTCCGTCTGCACCTTCATTGGCGCCAACGACCTCGCCATGAGCGAACGCCAGCGCGCCCTGGTCGCCGGCGCCGCCCTGCAGGACCTGCGCTCGCTGGCCGAATCCCACCCGGCCGACCCCGACCTCATCGACCAGGCCGTCGCCGTCCAAGGCGCGCTGCAACGGGGCGCCGGGCGCCACCTGCGGCTGCAACCGGTCCCCCGGCCCGAAAGCCTGTCGCTGCCCGAACAACAGCAACGCGCCATCGCCCTCCTGCAATGGCTGGACACCACCGACGACCCCGACCTCCACCGCACCCTGCTGGCCTCCAGCCGCCACTGGCGCGCCGCCTTCGACTCCATGCAACCCCCGGCCACCAGTGGCCGCGCCTCGCCCGCCCAACACCTGCTGCGCCACGTCAACCGCCAGCTGCCCGACACCCCGTTCGACACCCCCGACACCTGGTTCGACTGGCTCGAAGCCCAAACCGACCCCGCCTGGGCCGCACCGCCCGCCCTCCGCCTCGGCCTGCCACCCGCGCCCGCCGCCG
>SKLO01000034.1 GCA_007123195.1 Verrucomicrobiales bacterium
CTGGGGCGGTGAAATACGGCGACCTGCCGGCGCTGCTGGCGTTGTCGGCACCGCATCCCCTGACCCTGATGGGCGAACACCAGCCACTGCTCGACCGACTGACGCCGTTCTTCACCGCCCGCGGCGCGGCCGAGGCCCTGCGGCACCAGGATGGACTCGCTCCGTAAGCCGCCGCCCGGCCCGGCTCCTGACCTGCCAGAACCACCACCGGAGAATGGAAAATCAGGGATTGGCAGGTTGGAGATCAGATACTGATGGTGAACCCCTTGGCGATCCTGGTCGGCTCACCCGTAAAGGTACCCTGGAACTCCTCCTAACCCCTCCATTATTCGCGCCCGTTCATTCGTGGTTTCCTCCCCTTTTGGACCGGCGCCGCCTCACGGCGAGGGCACCGGGATCGGCGCGAGTTCAAACCGCCGCCACTGACCGGCCGGACCCGGGATGGCAATGATGCGCACCGCGTGGCCGCCCCACCAACCCTCCGCCTCCAGCCGCCGCGTCCCGCCTTGGAGCGCCAGCGGGTATCGGGTCGCCGCTTCCGCCATTGCCCCCGCCGACCCGGCCGGCGGCGACGGCGGCAGACCGAGCAGCCCCCGCACTTGCTCCATGTCGGTCACCTCGGGATCATCTTCAGTGCCCCGCACCCCGTCCGGTCCCGCGCGCCAGCGCACGAATCGCTCCGCCATCAGCAGGTCGGCGCCGGTGGCGGCGGCGATCGCCACCGCCCCGGCCTCGGTCACGTCCAGCGCCTCCAGCGGTTCCACCGTCAACACCTGGCGCCAGTCCGGCGCCAACTGGTCGAGCCGCGCCGCGCCGCGCACCAGTCGGAACTCGTCCAGGTGACCGAACGGCCGGTTGAACGGCAGGCCCGGCTGGTCGTAGTCGGCCGATTCGGCCCCGCGCAGCCGCCGCCGGTCATCCGCATCGACCCAGTCCGCGGCGGCATCGATCAACGCATCCGCCTCCATCAGGTCCATGCCCCACAACGACAACAACCGCCGGAAGGTCTCCCGCTGCCCGGGTTGCAACAGCCGCGGCAGGCTCAACCGCCCCTCCTCGGTGCTGCGCCGCGCCCGGTAACCGCCATCGGCGAACTCCGCCCGCAGCGCCGGGTGTGCCGGATCCACACCCGGATGCTGCACCAGCGCCAGCCCCTGCTCGGCGCGCGCCCGCGCGTGCAACTCCCCGGCGACCCCGCGCGCGTCCTGCAACTGCCCGGCCACGCTCATCGCCAGCGCCATCAACACCATCGACAAAATCGCCATGCCGGCGATCACCAGCAGCAGCGCCGTGCCCCGCTGCGATCCCGCCTTGCCCGCTAGTGGCCGTCCCCTGCGCCAGCGACAACCCGTGGCCACCAGGCCCGCCACGACCCACCCGGCCAATGCCGGAATCGCCGTCCCCCTGTCCCCTGCCGCCCCGGTGCGAAACCCGGGCAACACCTCGTCAGCATCATTGCCGCCCGGCTCATCGACCGGCGGCGCTCCCGGATCGAGCGGCAACCCGTCCGGAGGCAGCAGATCCTCCTCCAATTCCCCCTCCTCCGGCACCGGCAGCGAACTTGGCCGGGTCACCGGCACCCAGAACACCTCGCGCCGTGGCGTGCCCCCGGGGCGCGCCCATTGCAACTCGATCCACCCCGGGCGTTCCTCCCGCTCCCATACCGGCTCCCAGTCGCGCTCGGGGTCCGCGCCGCGAGCCAGGAATTGCCAGCGAAACTCCGCCACCTCAGCCAACAACAACAGCGACCGCTCCGGCCGCTCCAGCGAGGCCAACCGATCCGCCACCAGCCCGACCGGCTCCGGGGCCTCTGCCGGCGATCCATCCCCGCGCCCGGCCGCGACCGCCCCCTGCGCCTGCAATCCGGCGCGCTCTGCCCCTCGCGGCGGACCGAATTGCAACGCCAGCTGCAGGTAGCCGGTCCGCCCCGGCGACGCCACCAACGCCAACTCGCGATCGCCCGGCAACCCTCCCGGCAGCAGCGCGGCCGGTGCCGAGGTGAACACCAGGTCCGAGGCCACCCCGCCATCAGCCGTGCGCTCCGTGCGCAAGACCAGCGAACCCTCCGGCGGCAGGCCGGTGAACGCCTGCCGCAGGCTCCGCACCAGGGCATCCTCGCGCGCCGCCTCGCGCCCCAGCCGGGTGGCGTCGTCGCCCAGTTGCACCCCCGCCATCAGCAGCGACCCCATCCCCGCCGCCAGCAACCCAAGGATCACCAGACTCAGCATCAGCTCCATCAGCGTCACCCCCGCCCGGCGCCGACGCCTTGCCCCCACGAGCTGATTCTTGCAATGCCCCCTCATCAGTCGGTCGCTCCCGCCTCCGCCGGGACCAACCGCACCGTCTCCACCTCCAGCCGCTGCCACGATGCCGCGCCCCACACCACCGTCGCCCGCACCCGATACAGGCCCGCCAATTGCGCCTCCTGCCCGCCAACCGTGCGCCCGGTCAACTCCAGCGGCGCCACGTCGGCTGCAAACCGCAACCCGCCGGCCTCGTCTTCATGCTCGATCCGTCCCGCCACCATGCCCGCCCCCGGGGGCAATCGCGCGTCCAGAAATCCCTGCAACGCCACCGCCGCCCGCCGCTGCTGCATCGCGTCGCGCGCCGCCAGGCCGCCCTCGCGCAACCCCATGCCCAACCCGGTCGCCAGCAACGCGAACACCGCCAGCGCCAGCATCGCCTCGAACAAGGTCAAGCCCGCCCGCCAGCGACTGCGCCTGCCGCCGCGGCGCCATGTGTTCCTCGGTCGATGGTGGTTCGCCGCGGTCTTCAAAGCGCCCATTCCTCCCGTGCGATGCCCGCCGTCAGCGGGTCGAGTTCGATCTCCACAAACCGGCCCGCCGGATCGCTCAGGCGAAACACCAGCGGCGCCACCAGCGCACCCGGTTGCGCCCGCCACACCAGCACCTCGTCCTCGTCCAGCACCCGCCAGCCCTCGCCACCCCAGGTCCGCAGTTGCACGGTCCACGAGCCGTCCCACACCAAGGTGCGCCCGGCGGCGCCCGCGTTCCCCTCCCCGGCCGCCAGCGACGCCAGCGTCACCGATTGCCGGCTGAACCGCAGCTCCCATGGTCGTCCCTCGCGGTCGGCCCGTTGCTTGGCATCCGTGGCCATCGACACCAGTTCCAGTGCCGGTTGCCGCATCCCACTCTCGCCCAGCAACCCGCTCAAACTGCCCGCCGCCAGCGTTGCCAGCACCGCCACCAGCGCCAGCACCACGATCAGCTCGGCCAGCGTGAAGCCACCGGTCGCCGGCGCGATGGGCGCGGCCCGCGGCGTGGTCACTCCCAGTTGCCGATGTCGTCCTCGGTGTCGGCGATGCCGTCGGCGCCCAGCGAGAACACGTCGTATTCCTTGGCGCTGCGCTGGGCCGGGATGCGGTATTGATACGGTCGGTTCCACGGGT
Source organism: Verrucomicrobiales bacterium (assembly GCA_007123195.1). Taxonomy (GTDB): domain Bacteria; phylum Verrucomicrobiota; class Verrucomicrobiia; order Verrucomicrobiales; family SKLO01; genus SKLO01. The sequence goes on from SKLO01000034.1 coordinate 3,410, forward strand.
CGATCAGCACTTTCGGTTCCACCATCTGCTGCCAGCGCTGCGGCACCGGCGCCTGGGTCGGGCGGTTGACCAGCGCGTCCAACCCCTGCGCCTCGGTCGGAAAACTGCCGCTGCGGCTGGCGTAACGCACCAGGCTCATCTCCAGCGTGCGGATGTCCGAGGCCGCCGCATCCTCCTTGGCACCGCCCAGCACGTTGACCAGGCCGAACACCCCGAGACCGAGCAGCACCGAGATGATCGCCAGCACCAGGATCATTTCCATCAAGGTGAACGCGAACGCGCGGCGGCGGCGCGCCCGCCAACGCCCGGGCACCCGGATCGGCGGACAGGAACGGGGGACAACACACTTCATGCGACTTCAGTTCGATATTGGCAAACAAACGACAACCGATCCGAACCTACGACATCCCCCGCGGCGAAGCAACCCGGCGCCGAGGCTCCGGAGCCCCACGCCCACCGACCGCCGCCAGCAACGCCCCGCCGTCATCCGGTCCCGGCGGTCGGCCACCAACCGAAGGCCCGAACATCGGGGCGTGCGGCAGCAACCTCGACCTGCGCCCCCGATCGCGGCGGATGGCCGGACCGTGCCGCCGGAACCTCCCCGACGCCGCCGACCAGATCAACAGAGTGTCAGATAAATTGTAGGAATTCTACTTGCCGCCTGGCCGGGGCCTGGCCTTGCCGAGGGCATGCGCCGGGATCGTTCACGTTCAAACAGGGGGCACGGACCCGCCCCCCATCCCCGTCGAGCGGCGTCCCGTTTCGTTTTGCGGGTGATTTTCCCCGCGCCGGTTCTACCTTGAAACAATGCCTGCCACCGAGCCCCGCCCGCACGATGCCGCCAAGCCCGATCCCACGCCCGACCCCGGCGGGTCGGCATCGCCCCCCGCGCCCGGAGCCGCACCCCGCTTGGCCTACCTCTACTCGCGCTTCCCGGTGGTCTCGCAGACCTTTTGCGACGCCGAAATGCTGGCCTTGGAACAGCGCGGCTGGAATCTGGTGGTCGCCTCGCTCAATCCGCCGCCGAGCCTGTTCCGCCACCCCCATCTGGCCGATCTCGCTGCCCCGGTGCTCTACCCGCCGCCGACCGACGTGATCCGCCAGGGGGCCGATTGCGAACCGTTCCGCGCCGCCCTCGGCGACGCCATCGAGACCCACGAACGGGCCTACGGCAGCGCCTTCAAGGCCGGCGTCCGCGCCCGCAACGCCTGGGCTCTGGCGCCCCGCCTGCGTGCGCTCGGCGTGCGCCACGTCCACGTTCACTTTGCCAACCGCGCCACCCACAGCGCCTGGTTCCTCAAGCAACTCGGCTTCCGCTACAGCTTCACCGCCCACGCCCAGGACTTCATGCTCGACCTCGGCAGCAACGACCTGCTGCGGGAACTCTGCCGCGACGCCGAGTTCGTGGTCGCGGTCAGCGACTTCAGCCGCGACCTGCTGGCCTCCACCTGCCCCGACGCCGCCCACAAAATCGTGCGCATCTACAACGGCCTCGACCTCGAAGGCTTCGAAGCCGCCGACCCCGGCCGCCCGCCCGCCGACCGACCGCTGCGCATCGTCAGCATCGGCCGACTGATCGAGTTCAAGGGCTTCCACCACCTCATCGCCGCCTGCGCCCGTGTGCGCGACCGCGGTAGGGCGGTCGACTGCCGCATCATCGGCGACGGCCCCTGGCGCGCCGAACTGGCCGACCGCATCGACCGGCTGCAGCTGCAGGACTCGGTGAGCCTGCTGGGCACGTGTTCGGGCGACGAAGTGCGCGCCGAGTTGGCCGGGGCCGACGTCTTCGCCCTCGCCTGCATCGTCGATTCAAAAGGCGCCAGCGACATCCTGCCCACCGTCATCACCGAGGCCATGGCCAGCCGGTTGCCGGTCGTGTCCACCCGCTTGGCCGGGGTGCCGGAAATGGTCGACGACGGGAATACCGGGCTGCTGGTCGAACCCGGCGACGAAACCGGACTGGCGGACGCGCTGGAGCAACTCGCCGCCGATCCCGCGCTGGCCACCCGCATGGGCAACGCCGGACGCGACCGCGCCCTGCGCCTGTTCTCGCGCGAAGTCACCATCCCCCAGCTCGAGCAGCAGTTCACCGACCGCGCCGGCCTGCAGGACGAACGCCAACCCGCGCCCGCCACCGCGCCACCCAGGCTCCTGCTGGCGGAACAATGGGACCCGCAGGATGCCGAACAACGCACCATGCTCGAGCACGGCTGGCAGATCCTCGCCAAATCCCCCGCCGGAGGTCTCGACCAGCTGCCACACGGGGTCTGGTTCTACCCCGACGCGGTGGTGCTCGAAGCCTGCTGGCTGCAACGTGCCAACCAGCGCGCGCTGCTCGACAACCTGCGGTTTGAACTTGGCCCCCTCACCGACGGCGAAGCCTATTTCACCGCCGCCCGCCGCGCCCTCTGGTGCTGCACCGAGGGACCGTGGCCCCGCCAGGCCGGCGGGCAGGTCCACGCCCATCGCTCGACCGACGCCCTGACCGCCTGGTTGATCGCCCAGTTGTCAGCCTGGGAAGCCAGCGCGGTGATCGAGGACCCCGCCGCCGCGCCGCGCAAGCTGCTGGAGGAAATCCTGCCGGCGTTCGGTTATGTCAGCCTGGCTGACACCGCGCTGCGCCGTCGCTTCGACCACCACGACGACCACATGGCGCTGGCCATGCCGCCCAGCCATCACCAACTGCGGCTCGGGCCGCTGCGGATCAAGTGGCGCCGGCGCGCCGCCGAACGCGATGGACGCCGGTTGGCGCTCGAACTCATGCGCCGGCTGGAGGGCACCGGACCATCGTGAAACCGCGCCGCCACCGCCGTGGCCAGCACCGCGGCCGCTCGCTCGGCCCGGCCGCCGGCGCGATCGAGGATCGCGACCCCGAAAGCGTCGCCCGCATCAACCGCGCCCGCGATCCGCGCCCGTTCGGCCTGATCGATGAGGGGCCCGGCTACGTGGTGGTGGACAAGCCGAGCGACATGATGGTGCATCCCTCCAAGCCCGACGATCCGCCCACCATGTGGGACGGGCTGCGGCGCTTGTTGTGTTATGAAATGGTCAACGGCGGCCAGCTCTCGATCATCACCCGGCTCGACCGCGACACCAGCGGCGTGGTGCTGGTGGCCACCCACCGCCGCATGGCCCGCACCCTCGGCCTGGCCATGCAGCGCCACGAGTTGCACAAGACCTACTGGGCCATTGCCCACGGCTGGCCGGAACAGGATCAATGGACGGTTGACGCCCCGATCATCCGCCAGGGCGAGGTTGGCAAATCCGATGTCTACGTCAGGCGCGTGGTGCATGAGACGGGGCAGGCAAGCCGCACCCGCTTCGAGGTGCTGCAACGCTTCACCGGCCGGGCCGGCGCCGCCGCAGGCGAACCGCTTTGCTGGCTGCGCGTCACCCCCTACACCGGCCGCATGCACCAGATCCGCGTGCATCTGCTGCACTCCGGCCACCCGATGGTCGGCGACAAGCTCTACGGCCGCCACCCCAAGGCCTACGTCAAGGTCATCCGCAGCGGCTGGACCGACGAGCTTGAGCGCGCCCTGCTGTTGCGCCGTCAGGCGCTGCATGCCTGCGACCTGATCTGGCGTGCGCCCGGCACCACGCCCGATCACGGTGGCGCCCCACAGGGCGCGGCCCCCGGCCCCGGCTCGGCGATCGCCCCCAGCGCCGTCCTGCACCACTGGCACTCGCCGCTGCCCCCCGACCTGACCGACTTCATCCGCCAAGGGGAGCCCCTGTGAGCCGGCCTCTTGCCGCGACAAATCGAACGCATCGGATCGTGCAGACGGCGTGAAACCAGTGGCTTTAGCTGGCATCGTAGCCGCCTCCACCAATCGCCGAACCCGCTTCCCGATGATCGAGCCGCCGCACCAGCAGCGCGTGCGGCACGGTCAGGGCGGCCAGCCACATGACATAAGTGCCGGTCCACGACAGAACACCTGTGCCCAGCCGGCCATGCCACCACCAGCCCACCGGCACCAGCAGCAGCGCCGCCGCCAGCCAGTAGCCGCGGTGATCCAGCAGCAGCAACCGGCAGGCCTCCTGTCCAAGGCCACGATCAGTGGCCGACCGCCGCCGACCGCGCGCCGAATCGAGCTTCTTCAGGAGCGCCAGCCGCAGGCCGTGGCGCCAGGCGTGGAAAGCCATGAAATACAGCCCCACCCACCACAGCGGCGGCAGCAGCATTGCCGCCGGCAGCAAAAGGCAGATCTCGAGCCGGCAAGCCCCGGCGGAACCGTCTCCGGAGTGGCCCCTGCCGGCGGCGCCTGTCGCCAGCAGGTCCGCCGCCACCGCCAGCCACCAGAGGGCCAGCCAACCTCCCTGACCAAGCCAGAACGCCGGTTCCGCCGCGCCGCCGGGCCACCAGCCCCAGGAGGCCAGCAGCGCCACCACCTGGTCGGTGTGCCAGGCGAAAGGCGCCAGGATGACCCATGTCCCCCGTGCCATCGATTGCGCCACCACGGCGGCGCCTGTGGCCCGACCCCTGGACGGCACCACCTCCGCGCTGCCCCAGTGCCAGGCGGTCAGCAGCAGAAACAGGGCAAACGCAGGCAGCGGGGCGAGCGCCCAAACCACGAGCGCCAGACACATCATCGCCAGATAGGAGATGACAAACCGTGTCGCGCTCCAGGTTTTTCCTTCACACGCTGAAAGCCGTCGGGCCAGCCACACATCCGCAGCGCCGTGCGACAGCCCGAAGACCAGCACGCTGGACAGGAAGAACCATGGTCCGAAGGCATCAGCCCAACCCGCCGGGGCCGCCAGCACCGCTCCGACCAGGCACCAGGCAACCAGCCATGGTCCGCCGTGCCAGACACCCCACGCCACCCGACCCGCGCCCGTATCACCGCCGTTGATCATGCCCGGAGGCCGGGCGACCGAGTCAGATCGCAGGCTGGTCAACTTGGTGCCCTCCGCATGGTTGCAAGTTCAACTTCTGCCGGCGCGATCTCGTTCCGTCGCCGCCACTGCCGCCACGCCCCCTGCAGGAACGGCCGCTTGGGCAGCACGCACAATACCCTCGCGAGCGTGGCCGGGCCGGGCCGCTCGGCCATGAACGAGGCCAGCTGGTCACCCGTCAAGCCCTCCAGCAAACGGGCGAAGCTGGGCCGCGCCAATTCCGGCCGACATCCCAAGGTGCGCAGGAACACGCCATCCAACCTGTCGATCCAGGCATGATGAGCGCGGGCCAGAGCCGGGGCAGGATCCTCGCCGCCCGTCAGCGCCCTTGCCAGCACCGATGCCTGCCGCATCATCCTGCCAAACGCATAACCCGAGGCCGGACGCGCCGCGCCACCGGCAAGGCCGGCCCGGAGCGGACCATCGATGCCCGCCGACGCCGACGGGGCGGGCCCGGAGCCGGCGGTCATCGGCAGCCAACCATGCTCCTCGTCGAGCACACGCGCTGAACCGCTGCCGTGGCCAAGCCGCTGGAGATAATCGTCCAGCGCCAGATTCAAGCGGCGGCGATCGACGGGGCCGGAGTCAAACATGGTGTATTCCACCAGGGTGTCCCCATCTCCCAGACCCAGCAGGTAGCCGAAACCAAGCGCGGCCCGGGTTCCGGCATCCAAGTCCATCAGGCAGAACGTGCGCTCGTCAAGCGGGACCGCGGCCTCCGGCAGCACACGGCCTGCGAACGACTGCCACCAACCATCGCCCGGGGCGAACTCCTGGCGCGGCAGCTGACGCGCCAGCGACCGGCAATCGACCACCATGGCGGCGTCCAGCTCGCCGGCCGAGGTTGACACGCTCCAGCGACCGTCCGGCCGCCGGATTGCCCCGGCGGCCGTCACACCGGGTCTGAGGTCGATGCCCTCGTCCGCCTGCCAGGCGGCATGGGCGGCGGCGAAAAAACGCCTCGCGTCGACATGGACGTAACTCCAGTGGCGCAGCTCACGGGACTGCCAGCGCCCGTTGCCCGTGCGGAACACGTAGCGGCTCCACTCGCGGGTGATGCCGTCAACATTCGCGGGCGGGTCGTTGCGATGGCGCCACCAGCACCAGCGCTGCGCCTGGTCGAACCGGAGTCGCCGGTCCACAAGCACCACCCGGCCGTTCCAGCCGAGGCCGCGCAGGCGCTGCACCAGCAGGGTGGCGAAGCACCCGGCGCCCAGCACGGCCAGATCACAACGGCATGGGTTCATTGTCTGGAATAGGGACGACTTGCAGTTGTCGGAGGAAACCGGCCAGGTCGGCCATGTTCACCGCGCCGGCTGGCAACGGAACGGACGGAGCCGCCGGCCCCTTGCCGGCGCCTCCGCCCGTGTGGCATGGTTGTCTCTGCCTGATCAAGCCGCCTGCGGCTTGTCGGGGTCGAAGCCGTCGCGCTTGCTCAGCACCTGGGCCAGCATGGTGAGGTAGACCCCGTAGATCACCTTGGAGGCCACATCCGCCACCGTATAGGTGAGGTGGCGGCCAACCACGCCGGCCTCGTTGAACAGCAGGTAGGGCATCAGGTAAGCTCCGGGATAAAGCATCCAGGAGACCAGAAACAAGATCCAGATGGTCCCGAGAATCTTCTGTCCCTCCTCGGGAATCCCGACCTTGCCCTCATCGATCACCCGCTTCATCACGAACAGGATGTGGACGAAGAACAGGGTGGAAATGGTGCCCCAGGCGAAGAAGGCCGCCGGATTGGTCACCTCGTAATACTGGCCGACGTAGCCGGTCAGGATCATCCCGGTGCCCGAGAACCAGAACTGGTTCCGCACCGAGGCGAAATCGCTCTTGGTGAGACTGACAACGAACAGGATCTGGAACAGCAGCATCGGCACGTCGATCAGCCAGTTGAGGTAACGGTAGCCGTTGTTGAACAGGTCGGCCGTCTGCCCGGTGGCGAGGGTGTAGGCCTGGACCTCCGGATTGTAGGTGAAGGCCTGAACCCAGTTCTCCCGCTGCACGAACAGCAGCAGGAACGCGCTGACCATCACCACCACCGAGAGCACCGAGGACATCCGGTATTTGGGCGCCACCGACTTGATGGTGAGGATGAAGTAGAACAGGCCCGCCAGCATGACGGCATAACCGAGGGTCAGCACGTGGGCGGACAGCTGATAACCCATCTCCGAGAAGCCATCGAGACCGATGTAGTTTTCGAAGGTGGCGTTGCCGAGGGAATCGTCTTTGGGTGTGAACAGGCTCATGGTAAACAATGGTTCGACAAAACTACGACAACATGCCCTGCTGCGGATTCGAGGTTGGACACATCGAAGCGGTGGCCGACGGTTTCCTCCGCGGTTCACGAGGCCTGCGGCAGGTCATTGAATGCCTGCCGGACGGCAGAATTCGCTGGCACCGTGTCCGGGTTCGCCTATGGAAGCGGGTGTTCCCTCCGGGCCGCGGTGTATCGGGTCCGGCCAGCTTCAACTCCAACCGATTCCAACCCCATGAGACACGAGACCCTCTGCCTGCACGGCGGCCACCAGCCCGATCCGACCACCCACGCCCGCGCGGTGCCGGTCTATCGCACCAGTTCGTTTGTGTTCGACAGCACCGAGCATGCGGCCAACCTGTTCGCCCTGCGCGAGCTGGGCAATATCTACAGCCGCATCATGAACCCGACCACCGACGTGCTGGAAAAGCGCGTCGCGTTGTTGGAGGGAGCCCCCGAGCCGGCCGGGCTGGGCGTGGCGTCCGGCACCGCCGGGGTGTTCTACTCGATCATCAACCTCGCCTCGGCCGGTGACAACATCGTCTCCGCGCGCAACCTCTACGGCGGCACCTACACCCAGTTCAACGACATCCTGCCGACGCTCGGCATCGAGGTGAAGTTCGTCGACTCACAGCAGCCGCAGCAGTTTGCCGACGCCATTGACGACCGCACCCGGGCGTTGTTCGTCGAGACGGTCTCCAACCCGGCACTGGAGGTCACCGACCTCGAAGCCGTGGCCGCCATCGCGCGCGAACACGGCCTGCCGTTGATCGTCGACGCCACCTTCTCCACCCCCTACTTGACCCGGCCCATTGATTTCGGGGCCAACATCGTGGTGCATTCGCTGACCAAGTGGCTCGGCGGCCATGGCACCGGCATCGGCGGCGTGGTGGTGGATGCCGCCAACTTCAACTGGGCCGCCGGCCGCCACCCGCTGTTCGACCAGCCCGACACCTCTTACCACGGCCTGCGCTGGGGCCACGACCTGCCCGAGCCGCTGGCGCCGCTGGCGTTCATCCTGCGCATGCGCACGGTGCCGCTGCGCAACCTCGGCGCCTGCCTATCCCCGGACAACGCGTGGGTGTTCCTGCAAGGCATCGAAACCCTCGCCCTGCGCATGCAGCGCCACTGCGACAACTCGCTGGCGGTGGCCACGGCGCTCAAGGCCGACAACCGGGTCGAGTGGGTCAGGTTCCCCGGCCTTGAGGACGACCCCGAGTATGACAAGAACCTCAAATACCTGAAGGGCCAGGGCGGCGCCATGGTGGTGTTCGGCATCAAGGGCGGGGCCGAGGCGGGCAAAAAGTTCATCGAGGGCCTGAAGTTGTTCTCCCACCTGGCCAACGTCGGCGACGCCAAATCGCTGGCGATCCACCCCGCGACCACCACCCACTCGCAGCTCAACGAGGAGCAGCAGCGCGCCGGCGGCATCACCCCCGAGTTGGTGCGGCTGTCCGTGGGCATCGAACACATCGACGACATCCTCGAGGACATCGACCAGGCCCTGGGCGCGTCCCAGGCATGAGGTCCCGGCACCGGGCACGGCCGCACGACAAGGGTTTCACCGTGCGATGACAGGTCGTGATGGCCGGGCACGGCGGCGCGACCGCCGACCGGGAACCGGCTTGATCCAACTCCCGACCGAGCTTCGCCGGCCGCCGCACGCAGCTGATCCGCCTCAACCAGCCGCCCCGGCACGGCTGCCGGTCGCGGCCGCCGCGGTCGCCGGCCCCAGTCCCAGGCTGGCGTAGATCTCGCGCGTGGCCCGGCTTTGGTTCAGGGTGTAGAAGTGGATCCCGTCGACCTCCTCGTCGAGCAGCCGCGCGCATTGTTCGGTGGCGTAGTGCACCCCCACCCGCGCCACCGCCTCGGCATCGCCGCCGCAACGCTGGATGGCGCGCAACAGCCGCGCCGGGTAACGCGCCCCGGCCGCCAGCTCGGCCATCCGGAGCATGCCCTTCTCCGTGGTCACCGGCATGATGCCGGCGATGATCGGCACCTCGATCCCCGCCAACCGGCAGCGATCGCGAAAATCGAGGAAGTCGTGGTTGTCAAAAAACAGCTGGGTGCAGATGTAGTCCGCCCCGGCATCGACCTTGGCCTTGAGATAATCCATCTCCAGCAGGCGGTTCGGCGTCGCCGGATGGCCCTCGGGAAAGCCGGCCACTCCGATGCCGAACCCGCGCCCGCCCGAATGCCGGCCGGCCTCGTTGAAGCCGCGGATGAAGCGCACCAGATCGGCAGCGTGCGGAAAGGCGTCGGCGGAGCGGTCGTAGTCCACACGGTCGCGCGGCGGGTCGCCGCCGAGCGCGAGGATGTTGTCGACCCCGACGTTGGCGTAGTCGACCAGGATGGATTCGATTTCCTTCTCGCTGTGGCAGACGCAGGTCAGGTGCGGAATCGGATCGAGGCTGGTCTCGGTCTTCAGCCGCAGCACCAGTTCGTGGGTCAGATCGCGCGTGCCGCCACCGGCGCCATAGGTGACGCTGACAAACGACGGCTGCAGCGGTTCCAGCTCGCGAATGGTCTCGAACAGGTCGGCCGCGGCGGCAGCCGACTTGGGCGGGAAAAATTCGAACGAGAAGGTCGGTCGATGACGGGGCAGCAGGTCGCGGATGTGCATGGAGAATGTCGGCATCGATACAGCAGGCCCGCGCCCGGGGCAACCGTCGCCGCCGCCCCGGGCCGGCCGGAAGGACCCTCAGA
>SKLO01000397.1 GCA_007123195.1 Verrucomicrobiales bacterium
GCCGACGAAAACGAAGTCCAGGAGATCACCCTCAAGCCGGACGCCACCGGCATGAGGTTCGACATCACCGAGTTCACCGTCACCGCCGGCAGCAAGGTGCGCCTCACCTTTGACAACACGAGCCCGGTGCCGCTGCAGCACAACGTGCTGATCCTCAAGCCCGGCACCCTGCAGAAGGTCGGCATGCTGGCCAACGCCATGCTCACCGACCCCCAGGCACTGGCCAAGGAATACATTCCGGAAACCGACGACGTGCTGTTCCACACCTCGCTGATCAATCCCGGAGCCAAGGAGGACCTTGAGTTCGTCGCCCCGGAAGAGCCGGGCGACTACCCCTACACCTGCACCTTCCCGGGCCACTGGATGATCATGCAGGGTGTCATGACCGTCAAAGCCGCCGAGTGACCACGACTGTGCTGCCGCAGCCGACGCCCCCGGGACGGGGCGTCGGCTGCCAGGACGGCTGCCCCCCTGATCGCCCCCGGACCCGCTTGACAGCCGGGGCCACGCCGCGACGTTAACGACCGCGGCGCCCTCATTCCCGGGGGCCCGTGCCACCCGGATCCCGAACCCTCCGGCACCATCACCGCCAGGCGCGCCGGCTGTTCACCAGGCCCCATCCAACGATTCAAACTGCCATGAAAATCCTTGCCCCGTTCCTCACCCTGACCGTCGCCGCCGTGCTGCTTGCGAGCCCCTCCAGCCTGCGCGCCGATGACCAGGCCTCCACCCTTGAGGTGGGTGGCCTGACCTTCTCCTTCTCCGCACCTTGGGAGGCCAAGGAGCGCCCCCGGGCCATGAGTCAGGGCGGCATCACCCATCCCAGCGAAGTCGAAGGCGCCATCATCGAAGCCGACTTCTACCACTTCGGCGCCGGTCAGGGCGGCGGGGTGCAGGCCAACGTCCAGCGCTGGCTCGGCCAGTTCGAAGGCGAGGTGGAGGCAGAGACCGCGACCGTCGAAGCCGGCGGCTTTGAAATCACCCTGGTCAAGGCCAGCGGCACCTACATGGACGGCCCACCGCTGGGCCAGCGCGTCGCACGGCCCGACTACGGCCTGCTGGGCGCCATTATCGACCGGCCGCAGGAGGGCAGCGTGTTCATCAAACTGACCGGCCCCAAGGACGAGCTTGCCGGTTTGGAGGACTCTTTCAAGCAGCTGACCCTGTCGGCGTTCAAGGAGTAAGGCCCATCCCGCCCCCCAGGCCGTTCAGCGATCGGTCGTGCGCAGCCGCTCCCGCTCCTTGGCGAACGGGGTCTCGATCCGCTCGATCTTCACCACGTCGTAGCCAGCCCGCTCGGTGGTGGCGGCGATCAGTTCGTCGGTCATCGGGCGATCAGGCTTGAGTTCCAGCAGCAACACGCTGTGCGTCAGGCTGATGAAGATGCTCTTCACCTCCTGGCGCTGGCGGAAATGGCGTTCGATGCCCTGCACGCAGAACGCGCACACGATGCCGTTGACGGTGACCCGTATGGAGCCCTCGGGCTCCGACCCGGCCGCCGGAGCGGGACCGGCCGAAAGGCCGAACGCCAGCACCATCGCCGCCAGGGCCAGCGGAACGGCCGGCCATCGATTGCGAAAGAGGGACGGAATGCGGTTGCCGGGGTGGCGGCGGAATTGATCGTGATCTTGAGTGTGTTGTTTCATGATGTGTGGTTGTTTGGTTGGTTTGTGAATTGGAAGTGATGGGGGGATGACCGGCACTGGCCGGGCCGGGCAGGTCCGGCGTTCAGAAGTGGATCATGAAGTTGACCTGGGGATTGCCATCGAGCGTGGCGCCAACCTCGAGGAACAGGTTGCGGTAGAAAAACCGCAGCATCGGCATGACCTCGATCTGGTTGTCGAACTCACTCACATGGCGGGCCTTCAGCAGCAGCCAGGTGTTGAGTTCGTCGAACTCAGCCAGATACGGCGCCACCCCCAGCCCGATGCTATTGCCGACATGGGTGAAGCCGTCGCCGAACCAGGCCATGCCCTCGTAGGCGGTGTAGATCCGCCGCGTCTCATAGTCGGCCTGCCAGATCGCCACCATCGCCGGGCTCCAGCGGTCGGGCCCGCGGTCGTAAGAGGCACCGGCTCCGATGCCGGCATAGATGTTGGCCTGGGCGTCGGGCAGGTTCCAGCGCTTGAGCAGCCGGTTGTATTGCAGCGCCATCAGGTCGCGCTCCACCCCCTTGCCATCGAGTCGCAGGAAGTGGGGCCCAAAGGCCTGGCTGGCCGTGATCGAGTGATACAGCTCGAACATCTGCATGTCCTCGCCGGCCTCGATCATCAGCTGGGTGGCGCCCTCGAAGGACACCGGGTGGGCCGGGGCGCGGGTGGCTGCTGAAGCGAGAATCACCACAAAGGCGACAACAGGCAGGGCGGCCCTGAGGCCGCAACCAACCACCCGGTTCAGGCGGTGACGGTGGCAATGAGGGCGATGGTGGATGTTCGGGCTTGAGGACATGGTTGGCTGGAAATCGAGGAAACGTTCATTGGCGGGGCGGGACCCGGGAACACCCCGGGAGCAGTCTGCGGATCCGCCGCCCCGCCTTTGACTCAAGGGGAACGGATCAGCACAAATCCGTCGGGCGACCGGATTCCGGGCGCCTCCAACGGTTCAGGATGCGGATCAGGGGCGGATGAATCAGCGGTCGCGTCCCGTCATGGCGGGGTCCGACCACGGACCAATTCCACCCGGCGATGCATTCGGCGGCTGCGGCTCATCTGCCGTCCCCTTTTGGAATCGGGAACACGACTGGCAGGCCTGGCCGCAACCACGGCACGAATCCACGCCGGATTGCCCCGGCCGCGACGCATCAATTCACCCAGCTGCACAACCGGGCGCACCGCCGGGCCGCCGATTCGGGCTCCGGGCCGGCCTCCTGCATTGCCAACGAACTGGCCACACCACCCGACTGCGGCCGCAGCAGGACCCTCTGCCAGGGCGCAAGTCCCAACTCGCCATGCGTTGCCGCCAACGACCACGACACCGGGGGGGCGGTCGCCTGCTGAACGCGGTCGGCATTGGGGATCTCGCCCAGCGGGCAGCAGCAGTCATCGGCAGCGTGACCTGGAAACTGCGCCGGACTGCCCGCATCGAAGGGGTTGGCGGGGGCGGTGCGCGTTTGACAGCAGGCCCGGACGTCGCCATCGGGCGGGGCTCCAAGCGAGGGCGCCACCGCCGCGGCCAGCGAGGCCGGTGCCACTGCGCCCGCCACCTGAGTCACGCCGCACAGGCACGGGAACCAGAGCCCCATGGCGGCGAGCAAGCAGAACAGGTTGGCGGTGCTGCGCATGATCACACAAGCCATAACGAACGAAAGGCAGCCGGCCTTTGTTTTTTTGTTCCGTCGCCATGGTCGCCGGGCGGGGCGTCGTTCCTTCACGGCCCAAGCCGGCGCGTCATTTTCGCCCGGCGCCACGTAAATTCTGGCAGGGTCTCCGCTGCAAGGGGCTGCTGACCGTCACGCGCCGGCGCAAGCCCGCACATCCACCACTTCCCTCCGTCAACCCAACCACCGCTGAGGACCGCTCCCCCCTGCACCTTGCGCTCAGCCGCTGCCATGAAAGCATCCGACCTGTTTGTCCAATGCCTCGAACGAGAGGGCGTCGAATCGATTTTCGGCGTTCCCGGCGAGGAGAACATCGACCTGCTCGACTCCATTTCGCGTTCCTCCATCCGTCTGGTGCTGACCCGGCACGAGCAAACCGCCGGCTTCATGGCCGCCACCCATGGCC
>SKLO01000472.1 GCA_007123195.1 Verrucomicrobiales bacterium
AAGTGGCTTGACACTGCACAGCATTTGGCGGCAGCCCCGTAGGTTGAATTGGCGCAATTCGACCTCCTGTGCGTTATGCGCACGGCTTGGTACCGGGACCACGGCGAGGTTTCATTCGCAGGGGGCGAACGGGGCCGTGAAGGAACCAGGCACAAGGCACGGACGACCCGCACACCGGTCGAATTGAAGACAATTCAACCTACGGTCGCTGCGTCCGCGCAGCCGGGGCGAGGCGGAGCGCCATCGGGCGGCGCCGCGGTTCGCCTCCGCCTTCGCACAGGACGAACCGCCGTCGCCGGCCATCACCCACGACCGACGACCCACCACCCGCGACACCCGAGCCGCCCCCTCCCGCGCCGGCGCCGTTTCCGTTTGAAACCGGGCCGCATCCAGACCACCGATCAGGCCGTGGTCTTCAGTTCCCACATCTTCCTGTTCTACTTCCTGCCGATCGCGCTGGTGCTCTACTACCTGTCGCCGCGCGCCCTGCAGCACTTCATGCTGACCGCCCTCAGCTACGTGTTCTACGGCTGGTGGAGTCCGTGGTTCACCCTGCTGATGCTGGGATCCACCGTGGTGGACTACTGGTGCGGCCGCCAGATCACCGCGCCGGGCGCCACCGAACGACGGCGCAAAACCGCCCTCTGGACCTCCATCGCGGTCAACCTGGGCGTGCTGGCGGTGTTCAAATACACCACCTTCCTGGTCCACACCGCCAGCGGCATGAGCGTGTGGATGGGCTTCGGCGAAATCGAGGCCGCGGATTTCTTCTACCGCATCGTGCTGCCCCTCGGCATCTCGTTCTACACCTTCCAGTCGATGAGCTACAGCATCGACCTCTACCGCGGCCACGCCCGCCCGGCACCGAACTTCATCACCTTCGCCTGCTACGTCTCGCTCTACCCGCAGCTGGTCGCCGGACCGATCGTGCGCTACGGCAGCGTCGCCGAGCAGTTGCACCACCGGATCCACAGCTGGGAAAAGTTCGTCCACGGCTTCACCCGCTTCAATTTCGGGTTCGCCAAAAAGATCCTGCTGGCCAACCCGATGGGCGCCATCGCCGACTCCTGCTTCGGCGCCGGCGACGGCGTGCTCACCACCACCACCGCCTGGATCGGCGTCACCGCCTACGCGTTCCAGATCTACCTCGACTTCTCCGCCTACTCGGACATGGCCATCGGCCTCGGCCGCATGCTCGGGTTCCATTTCCCCGAAAACTTCAATTCCCCCTACAAATCCAAGAGCATCACCGAGTTCTGGCGCCGCTGGCACATCTCGCTGTCGAGCTTCCTGCGCGACTACCTCTACATCCCCCTCGGCGGCAACCGCCGGGGCGTCAGCCGCACCTACCTCAACCTGATGGTGGTGATGGTGCTCGGCGGCCTGTGGCACGGCGCCCAATGGACCTTCGTAGTCTGGGGACTGATCCATGGCGCCATGCTGGCCGCCGAGCGCATGCTCGGCAAAGACTCGTTCTACGCCCGGCTGCCGGGCTTCATCCGCGTCGCCCTGACCTTCGTTGTGGTCTTGATCACCTGGGTGTTCTTCCGCTCGCCCACCTTCGAGCACGCCGGCCGCTATCTGGCGGCCATGTTCGGCTTCAGCGGCCACTCGCCCGCCGCCGGCCTGCTCACCGCCGAGATCATGCGCCCCTACAACCTGGTCTGCTTCGTCATCTGCGCCTACGCGGTCTGGGGCATGCCCAGGGTCGCCGCCATCCTCCAGCCGATGACCCTCTCCAAGGCGATCACCGGCCTGCTGCTGCTGGTGGCCGCGGTCGGCATGATGTTCACTCAGGGCTTCAACCCGTTCATCTATTTCCAATTCTGACCCGGCAACCACGGCCCCTCCAACCCGGACCGGCCACCGCCCGGACCCCATGAACCATCCCTACGACAACCTCGAAGACCAGCAGACCTACCGCATCAGCCGCCGCGCCTGCGTGTGGATCACGGTGCTGTTCATGGGCTTCGTGCTGGCGCCACCGATCTGGCGCAACGTCGGCGCCGTGCGCGACCCCGCCCAATGGGCGCCCGTCAGCGGCTTGTATGACATGGACGGCGCACCCTCGCTGCGACGCCACCTGCGAGAGGTCGAGAACCGCATCGACGACACCGACTTCAGCTCCGTGCCCAGGCGCTGGCTGCAGGGCTGGCTCACCGGCGTGCTCAACGAAGGCAGCCGCCGCGCCCTCATCGGCCGCGACGGCTGGCTCTACTACCGACCCGCCGTCGAGTCCCTGACCGGGCTGGGACCGATCGATCCCGAGCCGTTCACGGTCATGACCGACCCCGACATCCCGCCCTGGACCCCGGCCACGGAAGCGATCTCGCGGTTTGCCGGCCAACTGGCCGAACACGACGTCGAACTGTGGCTGGTGCCGGTGCCGGTCAAGCCGATGATCATTCCCGAACACCTCGGCCCCGGCGCCCCGGAGCGCGGCCCCATCCGCCACGCCGATGCCGGACGCTTTTACGACCAGCTGCGCGAGGCCGGTGTGCGCGTGATCGACCTCACCGACCGCTTCATGCAACTGCGCGACGACGGCAGCGACGTGTTCCTCCGCCAGGACACCCATTGGCTGCCCTCCACCATGACCGTCGCCGCCGCCGAGGTGGCCGCGGCGCTGCAGCAGCAGCCCTGGTTTTCCCCGCCGGAACACCCCGCGGAAACCACCCTGCGCGACCTCACCGGCAGTCACCGCGGCGACCTCGCCGGCATGATCGAGACCCTGCGCGACGACGACCTGTTCCCGCCCGAACGCGCCACCCTGCAACAGGTTCTGCAGCAGGACGGCCACATCGTGGACGAGGACCCGCAGTCGGACATCGTGTTGCTCGGCGACAGCTTTGTGAACATGTTCGACGACCCCGCGCTCGGGTTCGCCGACGCGCTCGGCGACGACGCCGACAGCGGGCGCCTTGGCGCCGGCTTCGCCCAGCACCTCGCCCATCACCTCGGGCGCGGCCTTGAAGTGATCGCCATCAACGGTCAGGGCGCCTCCGGCGTGCGCCGCGAACTGGCGCGCCGCGGGGTCGATCACCTCGGCCGCAAGCACGCCGTGGTCTGGGTGCTGGCCGAGCGCGACCTCATGCTCGCCGCCACCCCCGCCCGCGGCGCCCGGGTCGCCTGGGACCACGTCGAGTTCGCCACCGAACAATTCGCCGCCG
Organism: Verrucomicrobiales bacterium; assembly: GCA_007123195.1. Lineage (GTDB taxonomy): Bacteria > Verrucomicrobiota > Verrucomicrobiia > Verrucomicrobiales > SKLO01 > SKLO01. Next base: position 3,171 of record SKLO01000472.1, read on the forward strand.
AAGGCCCGTTGCGCGGCGAGTTCCAGCTGGTCGAACGCTCCGGCAACATCGATCCCAACGCCGTCGCCTACACCGAGGCGCTGCACAGCGTGGTCTACCGACCCATCCAGCTTGAGGAAGGCAACTTCACCGGTTCCGAGCTGATGGTCTACGAGTGGACCTTCCGCAGCCGGGTCATGCAGCCGCCGTCTGAATACCGGCCCGGCGCCCGCGTGTGGCTCGAACTCGAGCCTTGGGACGACCAACCGACCGCCATCCGCAGCCAGCAGTTGAACGACGAACTGCTGCGTTTCGACCTGCCCGTCTACTACGCCGTCGAATCGCGCCGCACCGACCTCGCCGCCACCGCCGCAGGCACGACCGCCACCACTGCAACAACCACCGGGGCCGCCGCCACCACCGGCTCGCGCTGGAGCCAATTCGCCTGGACCCTCGGCCTCGGCGGCCTGTGGCTCGCCCTGCTCCTGTTCGGCCTCCACCGCACCGCCCAACGCACCGCCCCGGGACCGCCAGCCCCGCAGGGATGAGAGTCAGTGAGTCAG
>SKLO01000608.1 GCA_007123195.1 Verrucomicrobiales bacterium
ATCATGTCCCCCTGCTCCATCCCCCCGCTGCCACTGGCAGCCTCGGTCACCGACCGCGTCCGACCTTTGCTCCATCGACTCGCCGGAATGAGCCTGGTCCTGGGGCTGGCGATGGCGCTCGGGGGGCTGTTGCCGACCTGGCCGCCAGAGCAGGCCCGGGCGGCGGAAGCCGCGGCAGAGGACCGCGCGAAGCCGGCCGCCGGACTGGAGGGCGAGCTGGAGCCGTTCCTCGGTGAACCCGCGCTCGAAATCGTCAACCTGTTCCCCGACCAGCGTTTCCCCAACGTGGTGGTGGCGCTCGACGGCACCATCGTGGCCACCTGGGGGGCCACCTCGATCCGGGTGCGCCGCAGCGAGGACGGCGGTGAAACCTGGGGCGATGCCATCCAGGTGGCCGGACGCGGCATCCATGGCGGCGGCGTGACGGTCGATGAGGTCAACGGCCACATCTGGTTGTTCGCCGAGGACGGTCATCCGCCGGCACCACTGACGGTCTACCGCAGCACCGACCACGGCCGCAGCTGGCAAGCCGTCGAGGACATCGTCATCCATCCGGACATCCATGGCGCGGTGCCGTCGATGCACATGAACGATCGCGGCATCACCCTGCGGCACGGCGAACACGCCGGCCGGCTGCTGCGGGCCTCGCGCAGCTACGCCGGCGGCAACGGGCGCGAGTTCTGGCCCGGTCATTACACCAACGCCATCTACAGTGACGACCGCGGCGGCAGCTGGCATACCAGCGAGCCATTCCCGTTTCTCGGCACCGGCGAGGCCGCGCTGGTGGAGCTGGCGGACGGCACGATCTACTACAACTCGCGCCGCCATCTGGCCACCGACGATCTCGATCCGCGCCGGCGTTACCAGGCTTTCAGCGACGACGGCGGCCACAGCTGGCGCGATGCCGCGGTGATCGAGGTGCTGCCCGATGGCAACCAGGACACCGACTACGGTCTTATGGGTGGTTTGGTCAGGCTGCCGGTGAGGGATCGCGACGTGCTGGTGTTCAGCAACATCGACTCGCCCCGGGGGCGGGTCGACGGCACCGTCTGGGCCAGCTTCGACGGCGGCCGCAGCTGGCCGCTGATGCGCCAGGTGGTGGAAGGCCGGTTCGCCTATTCGTCGCTGGCCGCCGGTCGACCCGGCACTGCGGGCGAAGGCTGGATTTACCTGCTGTTCGAGGAGCGCGGCGGCAGCCTTGCCCGCTTCAACCTGTCGTGGTTGCTCGAGGGCGAAGCCACCGGCGATGGCGAGGTGCCGGATTGGGCGGGTCGCTGAACGGGGCGGCGAGGGCGTGCGCCCGGCTGTCCGTCTCGGTGCGGCAAGCCCGCCGGAGGCGTTTGGGGGGAGCGGAACTGGAGTAACCTCAGAAGTTCCTCACCGGGCGCATTTCAAGTCAGTCGGGCGGGCCACTGGAGTTGCAGGACCAAGGAGGGCGATGGGTCGCGCCGGAGGTCCGGCGTCGGCCAAAGTTGTTGGGGCGTATCCCCTCGGGGGGGATAGATCCACCCCCGTTCGCGCTTGCTCGGGATGAAAGGGAGTCTTTCTTGAGCTCGTTGCGATCCAAGTATGCTCATGCGCTTTGCCTTTCCACGCCCCATCTGTCGGCCAGCCGTCACCCGGACCACGCCGGAGCAGGGTCGCGCGGGGCGCTCGGGAGTGCGTGCCCGGATGGCCGTGATGGCAGGGGCCGCGGTGGTGGCGCTGGCACCGGTCGGCGCGGCCGGCACGGGGGTAGAAGAAGCGGAGCCACTGGATTTCAACCTGCATGTGCGACCGATCCTGATGCAGAACTGCGCCGGCTGCCACGGTGGGGTGATGAAGTCGGCGGGGGTGTCATTCATCTACCGCGAAGAAGTGCTGGGCGCGGGAGATTCCGGCCATCCGGTGGCGGTGCCGGGCGACGCCGCGGGGTCGGAGATGATCCGGCGCGTGACCGCGACTGATCCGATCGACCGCATGCCGCCGCCGGATCACGGGCCGGCGCTGTCGGATGAGGAGGTGGCGGTGCTCAAGCGGTGGATCGACGAGGGTGCGCAGTGGGGCGAGCACTGGGCGTTCCAGCCGCCGGTTTCGGCCGGCCTTCCAGAGGTCGACCGGGCGGATTGGCCGGTGCGCGAGCTGGATGTGTTCCTGCTGGCGGCGATGGAGCGCGAGGGCCTGGAGCCGTCGCCGCGGTCGCAGCCGGAGCCGCTGCTGCGGCGGGTGGCGCTTGATTTGACCGGCCTGCCGCCGTCGCCGGAGCAGCTGGCGCGGTTTGTCGGGGATCCGAGCCAGCAGACCTATGAGGCGATCATCGACGAGCTGCTGGAGTCCCCGGCCTACGGCGAACGATGGGCGGCCATGTGGCTGGATCTCGCGCGCTACTCGGACACCTACGGGTTTGAAAAGGATCCCCACCGCGACATCTGGCCGTTCCGCGATTACGTGGTGCGGTCGTTCAACGACGACAAACCCTACGACCGGTTCACCATCGAGCAGCTTGCGGGCGACCTGCTGCCGGAGGCGGGCGCGGAGGAGTTGCTGGCGTCGGCGTTTCACCGCAACACCCAGACCAACACCGAGGGCGGCACCGACGACGAGGAGTTCCGGGTGGCGGCGGTGATCGACCGGGTCAACACCACCTGGACCGTGTGGCAGGCGACGACGATCGGCTGTGTGCAATGCCACTCGCACCCGTATGACCCGATCGAGCACGAGGAGTATTTCAAGCTGCTGGACATCTTCAACCAGACCGAGGACTGCGATTTGGACGACGATTTCCCGCGGTTCGCGCTGCCCGGTGATGGCGGCAAGGCCGACGAGGCCGCGCGGTTGGACCGCGAGATCCGGGAGTTGAGGCTGGCATTGAACCGGCCTGCGCTCGATCTGGCGGCGGCCAGTGAGTGGAACATCTGGCGGCCTGGCGGGATCGAGACCAGTTCGCCGCAGGGTGACTTGGAATGGCGCGACGAGGCTGATGAGTTCGTGCTGACCGGCACCCATCCGCCGGCAACGACCCACACCCTGACCGGGCCGCCACCGCCCGGGGGCACCCGCGCGTTGCGGATCGACATCCTGCCGGTCGATGACAACCCGGCGGCCTGGCCGGAGGACGGCTCGGTGTTGTCTCAGGTCAAGCTGCACCGCATTGATGCCGACGGCGGTCGCCATGAGCTGGCGATCCGCGAGGTGTTTGCCGACGCGATCGACGGGCCGCACGATCCGATGGATGTGCTTGGGGACGGTCCTCCGGGGTTGGGCGACTATCCGAAGCTCAACCGGCCGCGCTGGGGTGTGCTGGTGCTGGAGGAACCGATCCAGCCGGCAGCTGACGGCGACGTGTTCGAAATCGTGCTGCACCAAAGGGCGCGCGTGACCGGCAGCCGCGCGGTGTTGCTGCGGCGCTTCACCTTGTCCGCCACCGCTGACGAACGCTGGCACGAGCTGGCGGTTAGTGAGGATCGAGCAGCCGTGCGCGGGGCCTGGGCGGGCAAGCGCGAGCGGCGCGGCCAGCTGGGCGGCACGCAGGTGCCGGTGATGGTCGAGCGCGCGCCCGAGGCGCGGCGCGAGACCCGGGTGTTCATCCGCGGCAACTGGCTTGAGAAAGGGGATTTGGTGGAGGCCGGAACGCCGGCGCTGTTCCCGCCGGTCAACGGTGAGATCGCGGTCGTGGCCGATCGCCATGGTCATGGCGAGCGGGATGGCAACGGCAACGGCAACGGC
>SKLO01000395.1 GCA_007123195.1 Verrucomicrobiales bacterium
AAGTCCACCCTCGAAGGCGGCCCCTGGATCGACCCCTACTCCGGCGAACCCTTCCGCTACCAACCCACCGACGACGGCCGCTACCGGCTGTGGTCGATCGGCCCCGACCGCACCGACGACGACGGCCAGCGCAACCTCGACCCCGAAATCACCCAACCCAATCGTGACGGCTACCTCGGCGATCTGGTTTGGGACTATCCCCAGATCGACTAATCAGCCGGAAGCGTGCGCTCATCGGGACATCGTCTCATGGATGATCGATTGAATCGGTGCCGCCAATGCACCTGACGCCCAGACTCCGAGTGCCAGCAGCATGAGCACGGCCACAGATCCGCCGGCGATCACGACCAACACACTCCTCGCCCGAATGGCCACCACCACGGGAATGAGGGTAAGCAAAATGACGCCGATGATGAAGGCGACATGATACTCAAGCAGCAGGCGTGTGCCAACCGGCATCAGCGACCCGCGACCCAGCATGTCGTCATAGATTCCCTGAAACTTCGGTGCCAGCAGGACTGCCCAGGCACAATACAGCCCTGCGGCGAGCACGAACAGTGAGGTCGCGAAGCGGATGCCGGCGCCAATCTGGCTGATCGTGCGTTCGGGGCCGGCGGCGGTTGAGGTGGAATCGGCAGGAGTCATCGGCTTGGATGCGGTTCAGTCCCTGTTATCAGCTTCACCGAACCAAGCGCTTGGCACAAGCTTGACACACAGTGCCGGCAGCCTTCCAGGGCGCCGGAGCCAATGCATCGCCCACATCAAGCCCCTGAATCCCCACCACACCACACCCCGCAACCCACCATTGGCATCCCCCGGGGGTGCGCTATCTTGCCCCATGCAAACCACCCCCCAGCCGTCCCCGTTCGACCAATCCGTCTATGCCGTGATCCGTCAAATCCCTCGCGGCAGGGTCGCCACCTACGCCGCGGTCGCCGGCGCGCTGCGTTGCCGCTCCCCACGCGCCATCGGCCAGGCCCTCCGCCGCAACCCCTTCGCCCCCAAGGTTCCCTGCCACCGCGTCATCTCCTCCAACCTGCAACTGGGCGGCTTCCAAGGCCGGCGCGACGGCGGCCCCGCCGCCGCCAAGCGCAGGCTGCTGGCCGCCGAGGGCGTCGAATTTGATGCCGCCGGCCGCCTGCTCGACCCCGCCCGCGTGCTGTCGGCCGGCGACCTGACCGCGCCCGCCGCCGCCACCGCGGCCGTCGCCTGACCATGCCCGGAAACCGCACCCGCCAAGCCGCCAAGCCCGCGACCGACTCGCCCACCGGGGAGGACCCTTGGTGGCCGCCGGTTCCCGCGCTGGCCCGCGAACTGGCAACCTGGCCCGGGCTCCCATCCCCGCTGGCCCCGAAATTCAAGGCCACCGGAGCGCTGTGCCTCGACGACCTGCTCTGGCACCCGCCCCTTCGCTATGAGGACCGCCGCGACCAGTTCGGCGGTCGCATCCAGCCCGGCGCCGACCAGGCGCTGGTGGTTCAGGTGTTGTCAGGACAACTCAAGCGCCTGCGCCGCGGGCTCAACCTGTTCGAGGCCCGGGTCGAGGTCGAGGCCCTCGCCGGGCGCAGCGATTCCCAACTGCTGCTGCGATGGTGGCGCATGCCCTACCTCCAACGCCAACTCGCCGAAGGCATGCGGCTGGTGGTCTACGGCCGGGTCAAGGAGGAGCGCTCTCGGGTCAGCATCGACCAGCCCGAGTTCGAAATCCTCGACGACGACGCCGGCGTCGACGGGGTGCACTGGGGCCGCATCGTTCCGGTCTACGGCCGCCGCGAAGGCGTGCCCCAGCGCGCCTGGCGAACTCTGGTCGCCGAGGCCCTCGACTGGCTCGCCGATCAGGATTGCGGCCAGCGACTCCCCGCGGACCAACTGGCCGATTTCGGGTTTTCCAACCGCCACGAGGTGTTCCAGGCGCTGCACTTTCCCGATCGCGCCGAACTTGCCGACGCCGCCCGCCGGGTGCTCACCCTCGAGCAATTGTGCGAACTCCAGGGCGCCATGCTGCAACGCCGCCGTCTGCGCCAGAGCCGCGGCCACCGCGGCGGCCGGCCGGCTTGGCCGGACGATCCCCTCCATCCCTTCCTGCAGCAGCTGCCCTTCTCCCTGACCAACGCCCAGGACAAAGTGATCGCCGAAATCATGCAGGACCTGACCCAGCCCCGGCCCATGACACGACTGCTGCAGGGCGATGTCGGCTCGGGCAAGACCGTGGTCGCCATGGCCGCCATCTGGTTGTGCGTGCAACGCGGCCAGCAAGCCGCCCTGATGGCACCCACCCAGATCCTGGCGGAACAACTTCACCAGGTCGCACGCAACTGGCTCGCCGGACTCGGCCTCAACGTGGCCCTGCGCACCAGCGGCAAGCGCACCAGCACCGGCGACCTGCCCCTGTTCTCCGGCCAAGCCGCCAGCGACGAACCCCATGTCGTCGTCGGCACCCACGCGCTGCTGTTCGAACAGGACTGGTGGTCACGACTCGGCCTCGCTGTCATCGATGAACAACACAAGTTCGGCGTCGCCCAGCGCCAGCGCCTGCTCGACAAGGCCGGCGACCAGGTGCCCGACGTGCTGGTCATGACCGCCACCCCCATCCCCCGCACCTTGCAACTGACCCTCTACGGCGACCTCGACGTGTCGGTGATCGAGCACCACCCCGAGGGCCGCGGCCGGCTGTCCACCGCCGTGCGCCAGCGTCCCGACCCCGCCGCGATGGCCGAGTTCATCAACGCCCGGGTCGAGGCCGGCGAACGTGTTTACCTCGTCTACCCGCGCATCGACGAGGAACAGGACGAGGAAATGGACACCGGCGCCGACCCCGACGAGGACGGAGAAGACACCGCCGACCCCCCGGATCCTGACCAGACCACAACAAGCCAGCCGCTCGGCGCGCTCGAAGCCCACCAGCGGTGGTCGCGCCTGCTCGCCCCCACCCCGGTCGGCCTGCTCCACGGCCGAATGAAGCCGGACGAAAAATCCGCCGTCATCGACCGCTTCCGCCGCGGTGACGAACCGGTGCTGGTCGGCACCCAGGTGATCGAGGTCGGCGTCGACGTGACCGAGGCCACCTTGATCCTCATCTTCCACGCCGAGCGATTCGGCCTTGCCCAGCTGCACCAATTGCGCGGCCGGGTCGGCCGCGGCGGCGCCCGCTCATGGTGCGTGCTGGTGACCGACAGCGACCAGCCCGAGGCGCTGGAGAAACTCGCCATCCTCGAGCGCCACCGCGACGGCTTTGCCATCGCCGAAGCCGACCTCCGCCGCCGCGGTCCCGGCAACGTCATCGGTCGCGAGCAGAGCGGCCGCGCCCCCCTCACATTCCCCGAACTCGCCGGCGAACTCGAACTCGTCACCCGCGCCCGCCGCATCGCTGAAGCCATCGTCGCCAGCAAGGCGCAGGCCGGGACCGGCCCCGGACCGCCTTGACCAAGCCTTCCGCGCCTGATCATCAAACGTCATTTGATCTGGGCATGGAAACTGGAAGATGGATCGCCAGCCCGCGGGATTGACACCCCGCGGGGTAGGGCGAGGCGTCCCTGCCGAGCCGCGCAGGCCAAACGACCTCCTTTCGCCCCACCACCTCGCACACCAAACCGCCCGCGGATTGTCCGCGAAGTGCCAAGGCCCCCACAACCCGTGAACCCACCGCCACCTCCATCTCCACGCCCGTCCGGCGAACGCGGCTCGCCAGGGACGGCTCGC
>SKLO01000111.1 GCA_007123195.1 Verrucomicrobiales bacterium
ATGCGCGCCCATCCCTTGTATCAGCCGGTGGTCAAGGACTACAACGAGCTGATCACCTCGTTCGGCGCGGGCAACCGGATCCGCGATTGGGACGAGCGGCTCGATTACCTCGAGCGCGAGCGCGCGACCCTCGCGCGCCGCTGCCGCGAGGTCGAAGATTACCTCGACTGGTGGGAGGCCAGCCATTCGCAGTTCCAGAGCGGTGAGTTCGACCGCTACCTGGAGGCGGCCGACCGGCTGGAGGCGGAGTTGCCGCCGCGGGAGGACGAGTTGTCGCGTTATCTGGACCAGCTGGGCCAGGAGTATCGCTGACCGCGATCAGGAGTCGGGAGTCAGGAGTCAGGAGTCTGGTAGCTGGTAGCTGGTAGCTGGTAGCTGGTGCTTCAAGTGCCGGCAGGCAGAGTGGAGTAGACATTCCTGTCTGCTCCGTCAATGGCGAGTCACTGCCAAATCCCCATGCATCAGGGGTCAGGGGTCAGGGGTCGGTGCGGGGGCCCAAGGACGGATCGGCAAGGTGCCGCGCGCAGCCGTGCCCAGCACTTTGGACTGCGGCAGCCTTAGGCATCCAGATCTTCCCCTTTGCCATCCGGGTTTTGCTGCTGGGGGCGTGGAAGTTGGATGGATGTCTGAGGCTGAGGAAGACATTCCCGATCCAGCTCGTAATCATCGCCGCTGCATTGACAGCATTTGAATGTGCTGTCAATTTGTAGGCATGACACGAACCCAGATCCAACTGCCCGACGAGACCTACGCCCGTGCGAAAAAACTGTGCGAAGCCCGCGAAATCTCGCTCGCGGAACTCGCCCGGCGCGGCATCGAATACATCCTCAGTGTCTATGACCCCGAGCCGGACGCGAACCGCGATTGGCAGCCGCCGGCACCGCGCGACCTCGGATGGAAAGGTCTGAGCCATGCGGAGATCAAGGCCGAGGCCCAACTGACCAGTAGCGAAATCCGCCTCACACGTCGCTCCAAATAACAGCCGCCATGCTCTCCATCGACGCCAACATCCTGCTCTACGCCGTCAACACGGCCTGCCCCTGGAACGGAGCAGCCCACGCTTGGCTGACATCGATCCAGCGCGACGAGGATGTGGCGATTTCCGAATTCATCCTCGCCGAGTTCTACGGACTGCTGCGCAACCCCGCCGTGCTCAAGCACCCGCTTGCGGCCGAAGAAGCCGCCGAAGTCATCCAGACCTACCGCACGCATCCCCGCTGGCGGCTCATCGGTTTCCCTGTCGAAAGCCGCCCCCTCCACGACGCGCTTTGGCAAAAAGCCCGAGCCAAAGCCTTCGCCTTCCGCAAAATCTACGACACCCGCTCCGCCCTTTCCATGACCGCGCAAGGCGTGACCGAACTCGCCACCGTCAACGTGAAGGACTTCGAGGGCTTGGGGTTCCGGAAGGTTTGGAATCCGCTCGATCGCGCGACACCCTGAAGGCACCGGCTCATGAACCGGTCGTGCCCGGTCCCGGCGCGGCTGATTGGGGTCGACTGGACGCCCGGTTGATGCTACCGGTGGCGGCGATCATGAATATTTTCCGTCTGTTTTCGACCATTGCGACCGGGTGGTTGCTGGTGACCGGTTTCAACGTCGTTGCCCACGCCGCGGGGCCCTCCTCCGGGCAGGCGGCTGAGGCCTCCCCGCTGGCTGAGCCCCGATCCTTGTCCAGGGTGGCCGGGGCGATGGACGCCGCGCGGCAACTGATGGCGCGCATGGCCGTGGCCGGGGAGGGGACCGAGCGGGAGGAGGATGACGAGGACCATGACGACAACGCCGACAACGCCGACAACGAAGACGGGGATGACGAGGCCAAGGCCGAGGCCCGCCAGCGCGACCAGAAGAAGGACGCCAAGGCCGAGAAACCCAAGACCATCGCCGATGTGGTCGAGGACAGCGAGGTGTTCGAGGGGCTGTTCAAGCTGTATCGCCATCCCGAGAGCGGCAAGGTCTGGATGGAGATCCACGAGGACCAGTTGGAACAGGAGTTCATCTACTTCGCCAAGGCCACCGACGGCGTTTCCGGTTCCGGCCACGTGCGCGGCATGTTCCGCGGCACCAAGATCCTGCAGCTGAAGCGCCACTTCGAGCGCATCGAGTGGGTGGAGGAGAACACCCGCTTTTACTTTGATCCGCAGAGCCCGCTGGCGCGCGCGGCCGACGCCAACATCAGCCCGGCCGTGCTCGCCAGCCTGTCGATCGAGGCCGAAGAAGGCGGCCGCCTGCTGGTCGAGGTCGGGCCGCTGTTCCTGCAGGAAAACCTGCTGCAGGTGAAGCGCGGTCGCGGCGACAACCAGCTGCTCGGCGACCTGTCGTCCGATCGCACCAAGTTCACCCGGCTGGCCAGTTACCCGGAGAACACCGATGTCGAGGTCGAATACGTCTATCAGAACCGCGAGCCGTCGGGCAGTTTCGACGAGGATGTGACCGACCCGCGTGCGGTCAGTGTCAGGATCAAGCATACCCTGATCGAGATGCCGCGGAACGACTACAGCCCGCGGCGCGACGATGCACGCGTGGGCTATTTCATGACCCGTGTGACCGATCTGTCGTCGGTCGATCCGGTGCCCTGGCGCGACCACATCCACCGCTGGCATCTGGTCAAGGAAAAGCCCGGCGCCGAGTTGTCGGAGCCGGTGGAACCGATTGTCTGGTGGATGGAAAACACCACCCCGCTGGAGTTTCGTGACACCATTCAAAGTGCCGCGCTGCGATGGAACGAGGCGTTCGAGGCGATCGGCTTCAAGGACGCGATCGTGATCCGGCAGCAACCTGACGACGCCGACTGGGAGGCCGACGACGTGCGCTACAACGTGTTGCGGTGGACCTCGTCGCCGAACCCGCCCTGGGGCGGCTACGGTCCCAGCTTCGTCAACCCGCGCACCGGCCAGATCCTCGGCTCCGACGTGATGCTGGAATACAGCTTCATCAGTGCCCGCGTGCTGCAGCGCCAGGTGTTCGAGGATGCCGGTCTGGCCGACTGGAACCAGGTGCCGGATCCGGATGAATCCGCCTGGCGCGAGGAGTTGCGTCGTCGCGCCGCCCCTGCGGGTCGCGGCCCCGGGCACGACCCGCATTGCCACCAGTGCGCCGCCGGCCTGCACCTGGCGCACGGCTTCCTCGCCGGCCTGCAGGTGCTGCAGCTGCAGGACGCCATCCGCCCTGACAAGGAACAACTGGTCAAGGAGGCGTTGCATTACCTGGTGCTGCACGAACTCGGCCACACGCTCGGCCTGAGCCACAACTTCAAGGCCAGCCACCTGCACGACGCCGACCAGATCCACGATGCCGAACGGACCGGAGAACTGGGTGTGACCGCCTCGGTGATGGATTACCCGGCGGTCAACCTCGCCCCAGAAGGCTTCGAGCAGGGCCAGTATTTCACCACCGGCCCCGGACCCTACGATTACTGGGCGATTGAATACGGCTACTCGGAAGGCCTGCAGGACCCGCGCATGGAGGACGAACGGCTGGAGGGCATCCTGCAGCGTTCGAACGAGCCGGAGCTTGCCTTCGCCAACGACGCCGACGACATGCGCAGCCCCGGCAAGGGCATCGACCCCCGCGCCATGACCTTCAGCCTCAGCTCCGACCCGATCACCTACAGCGAGCGCCGCTGCCGGCTGATGCGGGAGAACTTGTCGCTGCTGCTCGAGCGCGGCAC
>SKLO01000307.1 GCA_007123195.1 Verrucomicrobiales bacterium
CTGCTGCCGCACGACTACCTCAACTTCCGCCTCACCGGCGTGCGCCGGATGGAATACGGCGACGCCTCCGGCACCGGCTGGCTGAACGTCAGGACCCGCGATTGGGCGGCCGAATTGCTCGACTTCATCGACCCCGGCGCGGCCGACTGGCTGCCGCCCTTGGGTTCCTCGCTGCAGCCGCACGGCGAACTCGACTCCGGCCTTCGCCGGCGCTGGGGACTGCCGGACGGCGTGATCGTCAGCGCCGGTGGCGGCGACAACATGATGGGCGCCATCGGCACCGGCAACATCCGCCCCGGGGTCGTCACCGTCAGCCTTGGCACCTCGGGCACCGTGTATGCGCTGGCCGAACAGCCGGTCACTGACCCAGCGGGCGAGGTGGCGGCGTTCTGCGACAGCACCGATCGCTGGCTGCCGCTGGTGTGCACCATGAACGTGACCGTGGTGACCGAGCAGGTGCGACGGCTGTTCGGTTGGGACCTGGCCGAGCTGGAGCGGCAAATGGCCTCGGCCCCCGCCGGTGCCGGCGGCATCACCATGCTGCCCTACCTGACCGGCGAGCGCACGCCCAACCTGCCGAACGCGTCCGGCGTGCTGCACGGCCTGCGCCCCGACAACCTCAGCCCGGCCCATCTGGCCCGCGCCGCCGCCGAGGGCGCCACCCTCGGCCTCGCCTACGGCCTCGGACGCTTCCGCCAGCTGGGCATCGATCCCAGCGAGATCCGCCTCACCGGCGGCGGCAGTAACAGCGCGACCTGGCGCCAGTTGGTGGCGGATGCCTTCGATTGCGAGGCCGTCACCCTCGACACCGCCGAGGGCGCCTGCCTAGGTGCCGCCCTGCAGGCCGCCGCCATCGATCCGCAGGGTTCGGGCGAAGCGCTCGAAGACCGTTGCGCGCGGCTGGTGCAACTCGACGAATCCACCCGTTGCCGGCCGCAGGGCGAGGCGCGCGACCTGTACCGCGAAGCGCTTGAGCGCCACACCGGCCTGTCCCGCTGCCTGTCCGGCGGCGACTGGCTGTAAGCTGGGCTGCCAGTGCCCACCAGCCCATGGCCACCCGCAACGACCGGTTCAAGGCGCGCTTGCTCGGCGGTGTGATCGCGCTGCTGGTGCGATGCCTCGGCTGGACCCTGCGTTACCGGGTCGACGATCCGCACGGCTGTTTCGGTGAGAATTCCCACCGCGGCGAGGCCTTGATCTGGCTGGTCTGGCACAACCGGATTCTCGCCCTGCCGCCGGCCCGGTGCCGGTTCATGCCCCACCGTCAGGCGGTGGTCCTGACCAGCGCCAGCGGCGACGGCGAGATCCTCGCCCAGGTCTGCCGCCGGTTCCGGCTCGACGCCGTACGCGGCTCCAGTTCGCGCCGCGGCCGCGCCGCGCTGCTGGCCCTGCACCGCCACCTGGCCGCCGCCACCGACGTGATTATCACCCCCGACGGTCCCCGCGGTCCCCGCTACCGGATCGCGCCGGGCGCGCTCCACCTCGCCGCCCGGACCGGCACCAAAATGGTGCCGGTCCGGATCGACTACAGCCGCAAGCTGCAATTGAAGACCTGGGACCGCTTCCAACTGCCGCTGCCGTTCAGCCGGGCCCGGCTTGTGGTCGGCGAACCGGTTGGTATCGACCCCGCCGTGCTCAAGGACGAGGAGATCCTCGAGGCCGCGCGGCTGGACCTGGAGCGGCGCATGGGGGGAGACCAGGTGCCCTGACCGGCACGAAGCCGCCGCCCTGTTGCGGCCCTTCGTTCACACGCGCTGCCCGGGCAGGACGGCCACGCAGCAGTGACTGAATGGTGAACCTTGGTCGCCGGAGAGGCAAGTTCAGCGGAGGGCAGGGTGGGCGCGTCAGGGGGCGTTGAATCCATGAAAGTACGGCGAACGGCAGGGATCCACCTGTGCCGATGCTCCCTTCTCAACCAACACTTCGGCGCAACACATGCGGTTGCTCCATGCGACGGTGGCGAGGAATGGCCCGTGCAAAGGGAACCCAAGGAGCAGCGGCTCCTTGCTGCGGATGGTTGCGGTGGAATGGGCTGCGGTGTCAAGGGTGGTGCTGAAGTGGGCGGGGATCCTCCTTGGCCCGAGAGCTGCGGCGGACAAGTTGCCGTTCCTCCTTGCGCTCTTCGAATGAAACTCCGCTGACTCAAGGCTGGGCCATTTGCGTGCAAGGTGCCGCAGCGAACCGTCGATTGCCATCCTCTGGCGGGCCGCTTGAACCCGTGGGCTTTCCGCCATGCGAGTGGCGAATTCTTCGTGCTTCACGGCATTTTCTTCAATCAATTTGCAGGCACGCGCCAAGCTCCGAATGCTGATCGGAGTTTTTGAGATGAACATTCGCGCAAGAATGATCCCAAAGTTATGAATCCATGCTGCGACCTCAGCATGGATCAAAACCTTGGATTCAATGAATACACGACGCATCTTCCGGGACGACCGGCCGATGTCCCCGGTCGACAACCGGAATCATGGTGTTGGTGTGAGGTCATGAGAATGATCTGGCGCATTGAACGTCTGGTGGTTGGGGGATCCGACCGGGTTTTGGTGTGGTTGGTGCAGGTGTTTTTCTGAGTTTTGATCCTTGCACGGATCTTATGACATGTTATTGAATGCTCTACCGACACGCGGCACCCTAACCGCTGTTTGTCGCTCCTTGCTGCCGCCAGTTCCGGTGAACTGCTGCCAGCGTGCCGCCCCAACGGCATGAGATTCAACCTGTCAGCTGAAGCCGAGCAAACCGGTGCCCCAAAGGAGCACACGGTTGATCATTGGTTTCTGGCCTCCACTGAGACGGAGACCGGCCGCCGGCGGGGCGCTGGTCCCGGCGCGCCCGCCGTGAACCCGTTCGAGTTCGAACAACTCGAGCAGCGCCTGCTGCTGTCGGCCACCGATGCCGGCGCGGTCGCGCTGGCCGCCGGTGCCGGATCCGACCACGAGATCGAGGCGGCGGTGGTCGAATCCGAGTGGAGCGAGCAATCGCTGGCCGGGTGTCAAGGTGCCGGCGACGACTTTTTCTTCACCGATGCGGACCCGGATGCAGGGTCGCAACCGGGTGACCATGACGCCCCATCCGGCGAGAATCCGCAGTCGGTGGAAACAGCTGGCGGAACGGTCGATTCGGAATTTGAACAGTGGTCTGCGGATCAGGATGAAGCGACCGGGGACACCGGCGTCGAGCCCTCCGTGGAGGTCGAGGCCGGGTCGTCAGGGAGCCTTGAAGACGCCCTCGGACAATCGGTCGAGATCGATCAGTCCGGTGCCGATCCGGTGACGGACGACCCCGTTTTGGCGGCCACCGAACTGACCCCGGATGGGGACGGATCGACGGCGGAGGATGGGATCGCTGCGAGTGATTTTGGATCCCAGCAAGACTTGGGAACGACCACGACCGGGCTGGATGAAACAAGCGCCGGGCTTGGCGATCCGATGGCGGAGCAGCTCGTGACCACGCTGCATGCCGCCAATGGTCCGCCCGTGGAAACCAGTTCCACAAGTGGGTCATGGAGCTATCCGGAACTACCCGGATTAGTCTTGACCTCAGAGAGTTATGGACGCAGCGACGGCCAGGTGATGTTCCTCAACTTCGAGGGGTCATCGGGTGTTGCGTACCAGAGTGAATGGCTGGTGGTCGAGGATCTCGATGTGCCGGCCTTTGTTTTGCCCGGGGC
>SKLO01000263.1 GCA_007123195.1 Verrucomicrobiales bacterium
CTTTTCCAACTTCTGCGTTGCTCATCAGTCGTTGAGCCCGCTCAACTCCTTCTTCGCGCCTTGAATTTGAAAAAGATGCCTCGCGGGTTTTACCCATCTATTTGCCGATCACCACACTAGTCCGGCGGCTCGTTGCGGATCTGGTCAACCGTCACGTTTTCGAGCCGGGCCTCGGCCCGGGGCCGGAGGCTTCAGCGGCCCGCCGCTTCGACCGCTTCGGCGGCTTCCTCGTCGTGATGCTCGTGCCAGTGCTCGCGCAGCAGGTCGCGGCCGAAATCGTTCTGCGGATCGCGCCAGACCGTGTGCGGATGATGGGCGTCGTTCTGCACGTTGGCGTATTCCACCAGGAAGGTCGGTCCCTCGATGCGGTAGTAGTGGCCCTGGCCGGCCTCCAACCCGCCGGCCCAAGCGAACACGATGTGCTCGCGGCCGGCCTCGTCGATGCGTTCCAGCTCGTGCTTCTCGAACTCCGCCCGATGTCGTCCGATATAAAGCCGGATCAGCTGCCACAACTGCTGCTGCTCGGCCTCGGTAAGGTCGTTCCAACCGATGCCCTCCCGCGGCAGCGGCTCGAATTCGACCTGATTGAACGTGAGGATGTCGCGCGGCGTTTGGTCGAGGAAGGCGGTTGCCCGGCGGTCGTCGTCCGCTGCCAGCGTGGCCGCCAGCTCGCGCGCCTTGTCCTCCTCATCGCCCAGCACCCGGAGGCCGGCGCGGGGCCCGTCGCGGACCTCGCCCGGATTGGCGCCGAAGAACGAGGGCGTGCCCGCCAGCAACCGGCCGCCGACGATGGTGAAGTTCATCGACAGGTGATGGCCCTCGAAGCTCCAGGCCCAGGTGCCGTCGGCCTCCGGGTCGCCGAACACGCACAGGTGGTAGAGGTCCGGGTTGCGCCGTTCGGGATTGTTTTCGAGCACCGCCAACACGTCTTCGAGCGCGATGATGTCGATTGTCTTGGAGAATCCGGCCTCGCTGAGCGTGGCCATCAACAGCGCCATCACCGCCTCGCGCTGCTCCTCGTTGAGGTCGCCGAGTGGCAGGCCCTTGCGCGCCTTGGGCACGAAGTGCCAGTCGAACCGCTCCTCGCTGTCCAAGGGGAACCGGGCCTTTTCAAGCTGCGCCTCGTCCAGCGATTCCAGCGCGGCCCGGGCCGCTGCGGTCATGTTGGCAAGGGCGGCTTCATGGGCGCCAGCGGACAGGGGCGCGAAGGCGGTCAACAGGCACACCAGCCACAGGGCGGTCTGGCGGGCGGCCGGCCTGGCGGTTGCGGTTGCGGTTGCGGTTGCGGGGGCGGGGGATGCAATCTCCATGGATCAACGGTGGGGTCAGGGGTGGACGGCGGGGTTGCGGGCACCTTGCGGCAGGTGTGCAGGGACAAGTAGCGCGGAACCTCCGCCGCGCCAAGTGGCGGTGTGAATTTTTGCCAGTGTCGGGAAGATCGGGCTTGCCGACCGCGGCCCGGTTGTGCTGGGCGGCACGTTCGAAGCCACCTTCGGCGTCGGTCGGACCCTGACGATTACCAACGCCAGCAACAGCCCGATGTCGATCGGCGGGCCGGGCACCGACCGCACCGCCATCTCCGGCGACCGCTATCTGGTCAAGGGCGGCACCGTAACCGATGCCAACGGGGTGGGGCCACAGGGGAATTTCGTCTTTGATTTCAATCACTGACCCTGCGGCGTCGGCGCTGAATCGGCGGGCGAGGCGGAAGGCGGGAAGGCTGTCATGGGGGGAGCGGGAGCGCCGGGAGGGCTCGGGGCTCCAACCCGGGGTCACTCGTTGCGCAGGGCGCGTGCCGGATCGACCCGCGCTGCCATGTAGGCCGGGATCAGGGCCGCGACCGAGCACAGCAGGAACGCCCCGCCGCCGATGAACAGGAGGTCGCCCCACTCGACCTTGGCCGGGATTTGGATCAGGCCGTAGATTGAGGAGTCGAACAGTTCGAACCCGGTTCTCTGGTGGATCAACTCGCGCAGGTCGTTGCGGAAGTGGATCACCACCAGGCCGAGGCAGACGCCGCCGACCATGCCGATCACTCCGACCACCATGCCCTGGGCCAGGAAGATCCAGATGATCTGCCGCAGGCGCGCGCCCAGGGCGGTGATGATGCCCACCTCGCGGCGCTTCTGCACGGTCACCGTGATCATGGTGTTCATCACGCAGAACGCCGCCACCACCACCACCATGAACAGCACGAAATACATCATGCTGCGTTCCATGCGGATGGTGGCGAAGAAGTTGGCGTGTTTCTCCATCCAGGCCTGCGACCGCCACAGCGGCGGCACCAGCCCGGCTTGATGGAGGTCGCGCCGGTAGACGTCGGCGCGGTAGGCGTCGGTGGTCATGAGTTCGATCCCATGCACGTCGTCCTCAAGTCCCATCAGTTCCTGGGCAACATACAAGGGCAGCAGCACCACCTCGCCATAGCGGATGGAATCGAACACTCCGGTCACCTTCACATCCAGCGGCAGCACCAGTTCACGAATGCCCTCCAGCGCGGCGTCGCGCTCGCCCTCATCGGCTTCCTCGATCCGCCGCACCGCCTGCACCAGCTCGCGGATGTTGCTTGGCGCATAGATCGTCACCGTGTCGCCCACCCAGACCCCCATCCGCCGCGCCAGCGCGAGGCCGATGATGATGTGGTCGCCGTCGAGATCCACCTCGCCGTCCTCGACCAGCTCGTGCAGCCGCTCCAACCGGCCGCCCGCGTCCGGATCCACTGCCAGCATGCCGCTGGCGGTCGGTTCGCCCTCGAATTCAAGGAACACCAGTCCGCTGACAAACGGCGTTGCCGACACCACGTTGGGCTGCTCCAGCAGGCGCTCGATCAATTCCCGCCAGTCGTCGTCGGGCTGGTCCCAGTCGGCCAGATCGGCCCACTCGGTGCCCCCGTCCGCAGTCGGCGGCGCGTCTGCCAGCGGCGGCGGATCATCGGCGGCCAGCGGCGGTGGTGCCGGTTCGGGATCCGGCCCGGGGCCGGACGCGGGGTCACCGGGTTCGGTCACGGTCGTGCCGGCCTGCGCGAGGTCGTCCCCGGCGGCACCGGTCACGGCGGCGGCCACGAGGCCGGCATCCAGATCGAGGCCGGGTTCAACGCCCAACGGGATGATGTCCGGTCCCGGCGTGTCCCACTCGTCGTCGTCCGGCTGCCAGCGCGGCCCTTGGTAGCTGATCAACTCGATGTGCGCCTCGAACCCGAGCATGGTTTCCTTGATCTCGGCTTCGAAGCCGCGCATTACCGAAATCACGACCATCAGCACGGTCACACCGAGGCTCACGCCCAGCACCGAGACCAAGGTGATCACCGACACGAAGGTGCGCTTCGGCTTCAGGTAGCGCAGGGCCAGCAGGAGGCTGAAATTTCGGATCAAGTCGGCGGTGAAAGCGGGTGAAGTTGAGTCGGGCGGCGTGCGCGGCGGCGCAGCGCTCCCGCCTTGTCATACGGCCGCGGACCGGCCGCCGCAACTGCCAACCACCGCCCCGGGGATCGGATGGCCCCGGTCTGCAGCTGGTGGAAAACACCGACCGCATGGCCTCGGCCCGGGACCGTACCGAGCTGTCACGCTACAGCATTGGCACCATCGACCTGCCGGAGATCGAGCCGTTGGCTTCCCACACGGTGGAGACGGAGCCGATCGCCGTCGAGGCCGAGAACC
>SKLO01000511.1 GCA_007123195.1 Verrucomicrobiales bacterium
CGCCAGTGGCATCCCGGAGTGGTCGGCATCGTCGCGGCCCGCCTGATGCGCGCGCACCACCGGCCGGCGATTGTGATCGCCTTCGACAAGAACGGCAGCGGCAAGGGCAGCGGTCGCAGCATTCCCGGGGTGTCGTTGATCGACGGCATTGAGGCCTGCCGCGACCTGCTGGTCAACGGCGGCGGCCACCAGATGGCTGCCGGTGTATCGTTGCACTGGGACCAGCTCGACGCCTTTCGCCGCCGTTTTTGCGACCACATCCGGCTGACCACCCCGCCCGAGTGCCTGTTGCGCAAGGTAGAGACGGACATCGAGGTGCGCCTGGCCGACCTCGACCTGCGGCTGCTCGACACCTACCAGCTGCTCGAGCCGTTCGGCTCGCACAATCCGCAGCCGATGTTGCTGGCGCGCGACGTTCAGCAGGGCGGTGCCCACCGAGTGCTGTCGGACAAGCACCTCAAGCTGACCTTGTATCAGGACGGTGCGTATCGCGATGCGGTGTGGTTCAACGCCCCGCTCGACCAGGTGCCGCCGCCGCCCTGGGACGTGGCGTTTACGATCCAGCGCAACGTGTTCCGCGGCCGCGAGAGCCTGCAACTGCTGGTGCAACACCTGCGCCATGCCAGCTCCCAGCTGGACGAGGTGGCGGTGAATCGATGATGCCGGGGCCGCGGGTCAGGGCGAAAAATCGGTCGGCTTGAGGAACACCGAGCGTACGCCGCCCTCGACGGTGAGCGAACCGCCGGCGCGCTCTTCGGTGGCCTGGCGGGCGGCGATCCAATCGGGATCTTCGCGAAACGCAGCGAACGAGGCGGCGGCCGCCTCGGCGTCGTCGTGTGCCAGGAAATAATAGAGCATGCGGTCGGCGTCGTCCTGGTCATCGGCCAGAGTCCAATACGGCAGGTTGATCATGCCGTGCTTTTCGAACAGCGCCACGGTGTGGTTGCGGAACCGGTCCAGCAATGCCGGCAGGTTGCCTTCGCTGGCGGTGTAGATGCGCAGGTCGAACAACGGCTGCTCGGTCTTGATGCTGAAGAACGAGGCCACCGGCGGCGAGAAGTCGGTCGCCTGCAATACCATCGAGTCAATGTTCGCCACCAGCACGCCATCGGATTCCGAGGCCGTCTTGGCCGTCTGCCATTCGGGATCGGCAATGAACGCCGCCCACGAGGCTTCGCGCGCGTCGCGGTCGGGAAAGCCGAGCACGTAATACAGCAGCCCGTCGGGATTCTCCACCGGGGTCCAGTAGCCGATGTTGGTCATGCCGTGTTTGGCAAACAGGTCAACGGTGTGATCGCGGAAGCGCGCCAGCATGGCGTCGAACTTGCCTTCCGCGGCGGTGTAGATCCGCAGCTCGAACTCCGTCAGGTCCTCGCCGAAGGCACCGGTGGGGAGTTCATCCTGGTCCTGCGCCGGGACTGGCGACGCGGGCAACATCACAACGGCGGCGGCGAGACCGACGGTCAGGCCGGAGAACCAGCGGGAGTTGCGGGGAGGGGCGGCGGGGGTGCGTTGAGTCATGCTGCCAGTCAAGCACAGGCGCGAGGGAAAGAAAACTGGAGTTTATCCCCCGGGCGGGCTCTGATAAAACAACCGCAGTCCCCTGCCCTTCCCCGGGCGGGCACGGGGGCTCGCGCCGTTTCATCCCCTCCAATCCGACCATGTATCACCAGCCGCATGTGCAAACCGCCGCCTCGCCGCCGGACGCCTACGAATCGCTCCGGCAGCGGGTATTTGGGGGCGTTCACGAGGACGACCTGGAGTTGCCGGGGCTGGAAGTGATGCCCGGCGAAATCGAATTGCAAAGCCTGTGGTTCGCAGGTGCCTTCGGCGACCGCTTCGTCGGCACCCGTGGCGAGACGGTTTGGATCCGCCAGTTCGGTCACTGGAACCACTCCGCCGGGCCGGATTTCACCGAGTGCGCGGTCGAGGTGGACGGCGAGGTGCGGCGTGGCGACATTGAGTTCGACCCCGACGCGCGCGACTGGGAACGGCACGGGCATGGTGCATCGGAGGGTTTTGACCGGGTGGAGTTGCACGTGTTTGTCAGCGCGCCCGAAGGGGTTGAGGTGTATACCCGCACCAGCCGCCACCGCGCAGTGCCTCAAGTGCGCCTGACCCGCGAGCAACTGCAGGCCGGGCTCGGCCGACCCCGGGCCCAGGCCGAGGCACGGCTTGGGCGCTGCTCGACCCCGCTGGCGGAATGGCCGGCGGAGCGGATCGAACGGTTGATCGAGCAGGCGGCCCTGTTCCGGTTGCAGGCCAAGGGCGCGCGTCTGCGCCGGACCGCCGCCTGTCATGGCAGCAGTGAGGCGGTTTACCAGGCCATGGCCGAGGCGCTTGGCTACCGGCACAACCGCCTGCCAATGCGGGTGCTGGCGCAGCGACTGCCGCTGGCGCGACTGCGCGGCCTCAAGGCCCGCGAGCGCGAGGCCCGGCTGTTCGGCCACGCCGGATTTCTGTCGGCCGACCAGCACCGACGTGCCGGCGAGGCGGCGCGCCCCTACCTGCGAGGCCTGTGGGATTGCTGGTGGAAGGAGCAGGCGGGACGAGCCGGCCAGCGACCGTCACCGCCGTGGAAGGCTGCCGGCTCTCGCCCCGGCAACCACCCGCAGCGCCGGCTCGGGGCCATGGCGCAACTGATCGAGCGCTGGCCGCTGGTCGAGCGCGCGATGGACCCGGCGCGGCCGTTCGAGCCGCGTTTGTGGCAACGTGAAGTGGAATCCCTGCGCCACGAATTCTGGTCGTTCCATTACACCCTGACCTCGAACGCGCGGGCCGCAGACAAGGCTGTGGCGTTGATCGGGGCGGCGCGGGCCGCCGACCTGCTGGCCAACGTGATCTACCCGTGGCGGGAGCGCGAGGATCCGACCGCCTGGGAGGTTTACCGCGCCCTGCCGGCGGGCCTCGACAACCAGAGCGTGCGCCGCGCCGGCATCCGGTTGTTCGGCCGTCGCCGCGACGGCGCGCGGTTCAGGCGTCGACTGCATCAGCAACAGGGGTTGCTGCAATTGTATGCCGACTTCTGCCTGGTCGACGACTCGGGCTGCGATGAGTGTGACTTCCCCGAACGGCTGCGCGACCTGGAGCCGGACGATTGAGGAGTGGATGGGGTGACCATCAAGCGAGCTTCGCGCATAGGGACGAGGGTGACAACGGCGCCCTCGCCGCTGTGTGAATGGAAGGGAGACAGGACGGCGGACAAGCACACCTTGAATCTGAAAAAGAAGGCTGGCGGATTTTGCACACCTATTTCCGAGACAGCACACCAGGGACGTTGGCGCTCCCCTCATGGGCTTTCCATCCGCTGGCCATTCGCGGGCGACGAGGACGTCGCCCCTCCGGCGCCCAAGCGGTCGACGGGAGGCGGGGTGATGCGGAGGCAGTGGGAGGCTTCGGGTCGCCGGGTGGGCGGGTTCGCGGGGTCGCATTGGTGGTGCGGCAGCTGTCGGAGCGGCGACATCCTCGTCGCCGGGTGTGTCAGCGGCCGGGGCCAAGGTCGGGGGCACAGTCTGGTGTGGTGATCGGCAAATGTCTGGATAAAACAATTGTCCAAAATTGGGAGTTTCCTCGCTTCGCTCGTTCAGCTTGCGAGTTCCGCGGGCCTCTTTTCCAACTTCTGCGTTGCTCATCAGTCGTTGAGCCCGCTCAACTC
>SKLO01000218.1 GCA_007123195.1 Verrucomicrobiales bacterium
CGCGAGGCTGGCGCGCATCAAGCCGGTTGGATTCCACCAGAGTGCCTGGTTCAGTCACCACGAACAGAATTCGACAGGTGCCGCCGCGCCGCTGCAACTGGCCCGGATGCGGATGGCCAACCGTCGACGCGTTGCCCGCGAAGTCATTGGATTGAAAGGCTGGCCGTTGTGGTGGCGGATGCAGTTGCTGCGGGTGTTCGACACGGTCGCGCTCGCGCGCCAGCGGAGTCCTGGGTGGCTGGGGGAAATTCGGGGGACGTGGGGGGTGGTCGCTTCGCGACGTGGCGGGTGGCGGGTAACTGGTGGCGGGTAACTGGTGGCGGGTAACGGGTAACTGGTAACGGGTGGCTGGTGTTTTGGGATTATGAGCGAGAACAACTTTGCGAGTGATTTCGAGGAGCTGCGAGTGTGGATTGAGTCGAGAAGGCTGGTGAATGCGATCTATGATCACCTGGAGGGCTGCCGGAATTTCGGTTTCATCGACCAACTCCAACGCGCATCGGTGTCGGTAATGAATAATATTGCTGAAGGATTCGATCGTGGAACCAAGGCTGATTTCGCGCGGTTTCTGGACATTTCCAAAGGCTCCTCCGGGGAGGTCAGGAGCATGCTGTATCTCGCCGAAGACCGCCGCTATCTCACCCCAACTGTAGCGAATGAACTGCGGGTGTCCTACCGCAACTTGGGCCGCTCGATCGGGGCTTTCGCCAAGTCGCTTCGCTCTAAGAAATAGCACCCGCCACCCGTTACCCGCCACCCGTTACCAGCTACCCGCCACCCGTTACCCGCCACCAGCTACCCGCCACGTCGCGAAGCGACCGTAATGAAAATCCGCATAGGCATTGTCACCCACAATCGCGCCGACCTGCTGCCGCAGGCGATTGATTCGGCGCTGCGTCAGGACTGGCCGGACACGGAGGTGTGGGTCATCGACGACGCCTCGACCGATGCCACGGCGGCGCTGGCGGAGCGTTATCCGCAGGTGAAGTGGATCCGCAACGAGTCGCTGCTCGGCTATCGCGAGGGTCGCAACCGGATGATGCAGGCGCCCGGGGCTGAGTTTTTCTGCAGCCTTGACGACGACTCCTGGTTTCTGGAGGACGACGCCCTGAGCCGGGCGATGGACGTGTTTCTCGAGCGGCCCGAGGTGGCGGCGGTTGGGTTCGACATCCTCGATGCCGGTCGACCGGACCGGCAGGGCCGCGGTCCGGCTGACGAGGTCCACACGTTCATCGGTTGCGGCCACGTGCTGCGGCTGGCGGCGGTGGCGCGGGCCGGATACTATGCCGACGTGCCGGGCAGCTACGGGGTGGAGGAGAAGGACCTGAGCCTCAAGCTGCTGGATCAGGGTGACGAGGTGGTGTCGTTGCCGGGGGTGCATGTCTGGCATGACAAGGCGATGCTGGCGAGGGACATCCGCGGCCAGCACCGGTCGGGGGTGTGCAACGACCTGGCGTTCGCCCTGCGGCGGGCGCCGCTGCCGCGCCTGCCGCTGCTGTTGATTGGCAAAACGCTGCGGCAACTGGCGTTCGCGCTGTGGTTTGGTTTCGGCACCCCGGGCAGGCGAACCGGATTTGACCACGAGATCATTGCCCGGATCGGTCGCGCGGGATTCCTGTGGCCGTGCCTGCTGGGCATTGGCGACGCGGTCCGCACGGCGCCGGGGACGCTGGCCCGGCGCAGTGCGGTGGCGGCGCGGACATGGGCAGACTACCGTCTGCGATCGCGGAGCCGGCTCGCTCCGATCCCGCTGGAGCCGGCCGACCGGGTGGCGGTGATCATCACCACCCGGGACCGGCGGGTGCAGTTGCGCGACACCTTGCAGCAAATCAGGGGCTGCCGGCCGCCCCCGGATGAGATCCTGGTGTGCTGCGACGGCTGCAGCGACGACTCGGCGGACATGCTCAGGGACGAGTTTGCCGACGTGCGGGTGCTGGAGAACGAGCGTTGGCGGGGATCGATCCCCTCGCGCGACCGTCTGCTGCGGGAGGCCCACAGCGAGGTGGTGGTATCGCTGGATGACGACAGCTTTCCGATGGATCCGCAGTTCTTCCTCCGGGTGAAGGGATTGTTCCGCAAGTTCCCACGCGCGGCGGTGCTGACGTTTCCGCAGGTGACCGACGAGTTCCCTGAGACCCTGACCCAGATCAGGCCGACCCGTGGCGGGCGCTCGCTGGTGGGGTCGTTCACCAACTCCGGGGCCGCCCTGAGGCGCAGCATTTACCTGCGGTTGCCGGGGTTTGCGACCGTGTTCGAGCACGCCTACGAGGAGCCTGATTACGCCAAGCAGTGTGTCGGCGCCGGCTACGGGGTGGTGCACGAGCCGGCCCTGACCGTGCGTCATCTCTACAGCCGGGTGGCGCGCAACGAGCTGCGGACCCACCAGTTCCACTCGCGCAACGAGTTGTGGAGCGTGCTGATGCGGGCGCCGTGGTGGCTGCTGCCGTTGCTGATGCCCTACCGGGTGGTGCGGCAGCTGGCCTACGCGGCGGGCCGCGGCTGGGAATGGGTGAAGGCCGAGCCCCGCTGGTGGGGTGCGGCCTTGCGCCAGCTGGGCCCGGTCTGGCGTCAGCGCCGGCCGCTGGCCGGTCGGCCCTACCTGAAGTGGCTGCGGCTGTTGCGGCGACCGGAAATGCTGCCCGACACCGGCCGGGCGACGCAAGGGAGCTGGCAGTAGGGCGGAAACATGCTACCAATGGCAAGCCAACGCGGGAATCCATGGATTTCCGACCAGTGAACGCACGTTTATGCCTGATCTTCCTCAAAGTCCGCCGATGCTCAGCGTCGTGGTACCCGTGTTCAACGAGGAATCCACCGTGGTCCGGGTGCTTGCGCGGGTGCTGGCCCACCCCGCCGTGCTGGAAGTCGTGGTGGTGGACGATGCCTCCACCGACGCCACCTGGGAAAGGATCAGTCAACTGGCCCGCGGGGAACCCCGGCTGCGCGTGTTTCGCCATGAGATCAACCAGGGCAAGGGGGCAGCCCTGCGGACCGCGTTCGGCTACGTCACCGGTGGAATCGCCATTGTACAGGATGCCGACATGGAATATGACCCCGCCGAGTATGGCGGATTGATCGAGCCGATCGCGCGTGACCAGGCCGACGTGGTATTTGGTTCCAGGTTTGTCGGCGGTCGGCCGCACCGGGTGCTGTATTTCTGGCATTCGGTGGGCAACCAGTTCCTGACGCTGCTGTCGAACATGTTTTCCAACCTGAATCTCACCGACATGGAATGCTGCTACAAGGCATTCCGCCGCGAGGTGATCCAGTCGATTGATCTCAAGGAGAACCGCTTCGGATTCGAGCCCGAGGTCACGGCCAAGGTAGCCCGAATGGGGCTGCGGATCTACGAGGTGCCGGTGTCCTACCACGGGCGCACGTATGAAGAGGGCAAGAAGATCACCTGGAAGGATGGGGTCCGGGCGATCTGGTGCATCCTCAAGTACAACATCTGGGCGCGGGGCGCGCTAAAGCAATGACCAGCCAGCCAGCGCACATGTTGTCCGAAGGCCGGGCCGGGGAGTCTCCGGTTTCCGGAGCGGCGGTCTTCCTGACCGGTTTTCTGGTGGCGCTGGCGGCCTGCCTCGTGTCCGTGGCGACCGAGCGCTTCTGGCACACTGACAGCGAATTCTACTGGATTCATGCCGA
>SKLO01000201.1 GCA_007123195.1 Verrucomicrobiales bacterium
ACGTGCCGCAGCCGCCGGTCTTGCAGCCCGTGCCCGACCAGGTCATCACCGAAGGCCAGACCCTCGTCATCGAATTGAACGCCACCGTGCCGGGCGGCGGCAACATCAGCTACCACGCCGGCGTGCTGCCGCCGGGTGCCTCCATCGATCCCCTCACCGGTGTCTTCGAGTGGACCCCGCGCTTCGACCAGAACGGCATCTACGAAATCACCTTCATCGCCCGCTCCGGCCTGCTCGAAAGCCGGGCCACCACCACCGTCGAAGTTCTCAATGTGAACGGCCAGGTCGAGTTCGTACAGCTGCCGGACATCCGGATCTTCAAGGACCAGAACCTCACCCTGCGCGTCGCCGCCAACGATCCGGAATTCCCCGGCTTCAATCCGCGCGCCCTCAGTGAAATCGACGACAACGAAGCGGAAAACAGCGGCTTCTTCCCGCCCCTGACATTCTCCCACACGCCGCTGCCATCCGGCATGTCGTGGAACCCGGACCTCTGGCTGCTCGAATGGACGCCCGGCCTCGCCCAGGTCGGCCTGCACGAAATCACCTTCACCGTCGTCGACGACGGCGACGGCGCCGGCGTGCCCACCTCCGACACCATGACCTTCACGATCGAGGTGCTGGATATCAATGCTCCGCCGCTGGTGGCTCCCATCGACTTCACCGACATCGCCCTCGGCACCTCGGTCGTCATCCCGGTCAGCGCCACCGATCCCGAGGGCCGCCCGTTGCAGCTCGACGCCAGCGGCCTGCCCGCCGGGGCCGTTCTCACTGACAACGGCGACGGCACCGGCTTCATCACCGTCAACTCCGGCCCCGGCGACCGCGGCACCTATCTGGTCACCGTGTCCGCCACCGACGACGGCAACGACGGTGTCAGCACGCCCGCCACCGGTTTCACCCAGTTCATCCTGCGCATCTTCATCGACAACGAACCGCCGGTGCTCGACTTCATCGGCGATCGCGTGGCGGTGGTCGGCGAGGAAATCGTCATCAATCTGCGCGCCCGCGACGGCGATCAGGATCCGCTTGTGTTCTCGGTCAACAACCTGCCGCCCGGAGCCACCCTCACCCCCAGCACCACCACCTACGGCCTGGCCGTGTTCCGTTGGACACCCTCGGCCGCCGATGTCGGCAGTTACAGCCTCACGTTCACCGTCACCGACGACGGCAGCGGCGGCATCGCCGCCCCGGCCTCCGATTCCGCCACCATCATCCTCACCGTGCGCGAAACCAACCAGGCACCGGTGCTGGCACCGGTCGGCAACCAAACCGCCACCGCCGGGGAAACACTTACCATCCAGCTCACCGCCATCGATCCCGACGGCGACACCCTGTTCTACCGCGTCACCAATCTGCCGCAGGGCGCCTCGTTCGATCCGCAGACCGGCACATTCACCTGGACGCCGAGGATCACCGATGGCGGCAACTACGTGCTCGGCTTCACCGTCTCCGACGGCAACCGCTCGGCCAACGAAACCATCATCATCACGGTCAATGTCCCGGCCCTGCCGCCGCGCATCGCGCCGCTGCCCGACCTCATCGCGCTCGAAGGCAATACGACCGCGTTCCAAGTCGCCGCCAACGATCCGAACGGCGGCCCGCTGGTGTTTTTCATCGCCAACGCCTCGCTGCCGCAGGGGGCCACATTCAATCCCGACACCGGCTTCTTCCTGTGGACACCCGGCTTCAATCAGCAGGGTCAATACACCGTCACCATCGGAGCCCGCGACGCCACCGGCCTCGAATCGCTGCTCGACGTGCGCATCACCGTGCTCAACGTCAACCGCCCGCCATTCTTCGACGGCCTCACCAACCAGTCGCTGATCGCCGGAGAGTCGTTCATCCTGACCTTGCCGGGCAACGACCTCGACACCGGTGACACCGCCGCCCTGAGCTACACCGCCACCGGCTTGCCGGTCGGTGCTTCGTTCGACGGCACCACCGGCGTCTTCGAATGGACCCCGCTGGTGTCGCAGATCGGCGATCACTTCGTGCGCTTCACCGTCACCGATCCGCTTGGTGCATCCGCCTCGCAAACCGTGCGCCTCGCCGTCGGTGTCGAAGCCGCCGCCCCCGAAGTCCTGCTGGTCCTCACCCCGGGCGGACCGGTCGCCCCCGGCCAGAACCTCACCGTCAACATCCTTACCCAAAGCGTCGCCCCGGTGGCCTCGGTGACGGTGGAGATCGACGGCGTGCCGCAGACGCTCGATTCCCTCGGCCGCGTGATCTTCAGCTCGCCGACCCCCGGTCATTATTTCCTCACCGCCACCGTCACCGATGTGAACGGTGGCGTCGGCCTGGCCGAGGCCGTGCTGCGCGTGCGCGATCCGGCCGACACCGCCGCGCCCGTCGTCACCCTGACGTTGCCACCGGAGGGTGCGATCCTCGCCGATGCCACCGCAGTGGTCGCCTCGGTCGCCGACGCCAACCTCGATTTCTGGAGGCTCGAACTACGCCCGCTGGCTGGTGGTCCGTCGATCGAACTCGCCTTCGCCCGCAGCCCGATCACCGACGCCACCCTCGCCGTGCTCGATCCCGCCGTGCTGCCCAACGGCGCCTACCTGCTCACCCTCGTCGCCCGCGACATGGGCGGACGCGAAACCCTCGTCGAACGCATCGTGGAAATCGATAGCCCGGTCAAGACCGGTGCCTTCACGCTGCTTGAAACCGACGCCACCGTCACCCTCAACGGCACCACCGTTTCCCTCGTCCGCCTCTACGACAGCCTGGCCGCCGGACAGGGTGGGGGAGGCTGGCGCCTGCCGCTGCTCGATCCCGGCATCTCCACCAACCTGCGCCCGACCGGCAGCGAGGCCGATGGCCTGTTCCGCGCCTTCCGCGACACCACACGACTCTACCTGACCGCGCCGGATGGATCCTCGCTGGTGTTCGAGTTCAATCCGCAGCCGGTCGTGCTCGGCGGGGCCACCCTCTACCGCGCCGCCTGGACCGGTCCCGCCGGCTACCAGCTGACCACCGCCGATACGTTGCTCCAGCGCGTGGACGGGGCCCACTTCAACGCCACCAACGGCCTCGCCTACAATCCCTCCGTCGTCACCCTGACCGATACCGGCAGCGGTCTCGCCTACGAATACCGCCGCACCGGTGCCGCGCCATTCAAACTCTCACAAATCCACACGCCCGGCGGCGACCGCCTGGTGGCCTCGGACAGCGGGCTGGTTTCGCTCCAGTCCGGCGAGCGCGCCAGCTTCCGCAAGGACACCGCCGGACGCATCGATTTGATAGCCGCGCCCGGCGTCCGCCTGGCCTATCACTACGACAACCAGAACCGCCTCATTGCCGTCGATGACTCGACCGCAGGCCGCACCTGGCATGCCTACGACGAGCGTGGTCTGCTCACCGCGGTGCTCGGCCCGGCCGGAGGTCTGGTCATCGAATACGATGGCAACGGCGCGTTCATCGGCTCCACCCCGCTCACCGCCTCGCTCGGCACCGTCGCCTCGGCCGCCGGAGTCATCACCCCGGTCAACACCATCGCCGGTGGCACCGATTTCTTCGCCCTCGTGCTCGGTGATCGCGAGGTGTCCGGCACCGCTTCGCGCACCCTTACGCTCGGCGTCGATGTCTCCGGCGGTGCGGGCGACGGCGTCAGCTTGTTCACCTTCGACCGCGGCGGTCTGC
>SKLO01000296.1 GCA_007123195.1 Verrucomicrobiales bacterium
CTGCTGAAAAACGGCCTGCTGTGGGCGGTCGGCAAGGAAGCCCAAATCAAGGACGAAGAGTAGACCCACCACGACCCGCCCAGGGGCGTTGATGTGGCTCCGGCCGCCTCAGGTTCCGGGCGAGGGAACTAGAAAGGCCCCGTTTCCTGGTTTTCCTGTAGGATGACCGGGCGACGGGGCCGCTTTCATTCACACCACAACCCATCTGCAGCCAATCATGTACACACCATCCATCCGATCCATGTTCGCCCTGACCGCGGCCTTCGCCCTGTCGGCCACCGCGGTCCATGCCGAGGACACCATCAAGGCACTTTACGTCACCGGCGGCGGCGCCCACGACTACGAGGGCCAGACGGTGATCATCACCGAAAGCCTCAAGACCCTGATCCCCCACATGGAGGTCACCGTGTCCCAGGTGGAGAGCAACCGCAACGCCCCGGCCGAACACCCCGCCTTCGAAGGTGACGACTGGGCCGAAGGCTACGACATCGTCATCTACAACAAGTGCAACTCGGCCAACAGCAACCTGCCCGATCTGGTCGAGCGCATCGTCAAACCCCACCGCGAGGGATTGCCGGCGGTGGTGATCCATTGCACCATGCACTGCTTCCGTCCGGACGAGACCGGCAAGTGGAACGAGTTCGTCGGCGTTGAATCCACCCGCCACGAGCGCGGCGCCCCGGTGACGGTCACGATCACCAAGCCGGACCATCCGGCGGTCAAGGATCTCCCGGAAACCTGGAGCTACGAGAAAGGCGAGCTGTATCAGGTGATCTCGGAAGCCGACAACGTGGTGCCACTGGCCCACGGCGTCTCCGGCGAGGAGGTCGAGCACACCCTGATCTGGACCAACACCTACGGCGAGGGCCGGGTGTTCGGCACCACCATCGGTCACGCCAACGAGACCATGCTCGAGGACGAGTTCCAGACCCTGTTGAAGAACGGAGTGCTTTGGGCGCTGGGCAAGTCGGAGGAGTGAGACCGCAGGCGGAGACAACGTCGACCATCGCCGGCGATGGTCGACGAGTCCCGTCATCCCCAGGCCATCGGCCAAACCCCCGCCAATCGCTCGAGTGACGGGCGGGCGGCGCAGTCGCCGCCCGCCCCCTCATGCTCAGCGGATGAAGAAAACCCCATGACGGGAACTCCAGCGTTCCCAGGCGCGAAGCTCTCTTCATGGCCTGTTCATGGCCACCCCATTGTCCCGGCGGCGATGCCACCGCGCCCTCAGCCGCCGCTGCGGACGAGGACGGCGCAGGGAACGATCAAGCCGCGTCCTTGTCCGTTTGCTTGTCCTTGCCCTTTCCGCCGCCGTCACCGCCGTTCTGGCGGCCGGCGCGTTCTGCGGCCTCGACGGCGGCTTTCTCACGGGCGGTGCGATAGCGCAATTGGGCCGGCTTGCGGCCCTCGACCACGTCGGCGGTGATGGTGACCCCTTTGATGTCGTTGCGACCGGGGATGTCGAACATCACGTCGAGCATGATCCGCTCAAAGATCGACCGCAGCGCGCGCGCGCCGGTGCCGCGCTTGAGCGCCTCGGTGGCGATGGCTTCCAGCGCGTCATCCTCCACCACCAGATCGACGCCCTCCATGGTTAGCAGCTTGCGATACTGCTTCAGCATGGCGTTTCTGGGTTCGGTCAGGATCCTGACCAGGTCCCCCTGCTCCAGCGGCGCCAGCGAGGACACCACCGGCAGGCGGCCGATGAACTCGGGGATCAGGCCGAAGCCGAGCAGATCCTCCGGCTGCACCCGCGCCAGCAATCCAGCGACGTCATCGCGCGCGGGCACCGGATCCTGCGCCTGACCGCCGCCGGTTTCGGGACTGGAGAAACCGAGCGTGCCGCGCCCGAGCCGGCGGCTGATGAGGCCCTCGAGCCCGACAAACGCCCCGCCGCAGATGAACAGGATGTTGCGGGTATCGACCTGAATGTATTCCTGCTGCGGGTGCTTGCGTCCGCCCTGCGGCGGGACGTTGCAGGAGGTGCCCTCGAGGATCTTGAGCAGGGCCTGCTGCACGCCCTCGCCGGACACGTCGCGGGTGATGCTCACGTTCTCGGTCTTGCGCCCGATCTTGTCGATCTCATCGACATAAACGATGCCAAGCTCGGCGCGTTTGACGTCGTAGTCGGCCGACTGCAACAGCCGCAGGATGATGTTCTCGACGTCCTCGCCGACGTAGCCGGCCTCCGTCAGGGTGGTGGCGTCGGCGATGCAGAACGGCACGTTGACGATGTTCGCCAGGGTGCGTGCCAACAGGGTCTTGCCGCAGCCGGTGGGGCCGAGCAGCAGGATGTTGCTCTTCTCCAGTTCCACCTCCTCATCGCCCTCGTCCGGCGAGTCGCGGAAGCGGCGGCGGTTGCGGTCCTCGCGGCCCTGGTGCAGGATCCGCTTGTAATGGTTGTGAACCGCCACTGCCAGCACCTTCTTGGCCTGCAACTGGCCGATCACGTGCTGGTTGAGTTCATCGAAGATCTCGCCCGGCTTCGGCACCCTGAGGTTGGCCGCCGGCGCACTGTCCTTGTCCTCAAGGTCGCGGTCGAGGATTCCCTGGCAGACCTCGATGCAGCTGTCGCAGATGTAAACCCCGGGACCGGCGATCAGCTTCCTCACTTCGGCGTGACTCTTGCCGCAGAAGGAGCACATGGTGAGATTGGTGGACCGGGCCATGGCGCATTGTAACGGCGGATTCCGGAACTGACCAATCTTTCTTGAAGCTGCCCTGATCGTTTCGCCACGGGCGCCGGCGCGCCGTCAAGCCCCGCCGCACCACCGGTCCCGGTGGGGCCCGGCCGGTTCCCGGACGGGCCCCGGCCCTGCGGTGCATCGGCGCTTCACTGACCGCTGAAACCGCGCCTCACCAGTTCCAGGCCTGCGTCGACCGCGGCCGCGCCGGTTTCGAGCACCTCATGGTGCGACAGGCTGTCCCCTCCCAGACCGGCCGCCCAGTTGGTCAGGCACGACAGGCCGATCACCCGGACGCCCAGCGCCCGCGCCTGGATGGCCTCGAGCACGGTCGACATGCCGACCGCATCGGCGCCCATCGTCCTCAGCATGCGCACTTCGGCCGGGGTTTCGTATTGCGGGCCGCGCACGCTGGCATAGACACCCCGGTGGAGCACCACCCCGGCGGCCGCGGCCGCGGCGACGAACGCTTCCCTCCATGCCCGGTCCCATGTCACCGACATGTCGACAAACGCGGCCCCCTCCAGCGGCGACCGCCCGGTCAGGTTGAGATGGTCTTCGATCAGCATCCAGCCGCCCGGGGCGAACCCGGGGTTGAGGCTGCCGGCGGCGTTGGTCAGCAGCAGCGACTCGACCCCACAGGCAGCCATCAGCCGCACTCCGGCCGTGACCGCGGCCGCCGGGTGGCCTTCGTAAAGATGGACCCGCCCGAGCGCCAGCAGCACCCTCCGCCGTCCGATCTTGCCCCAGACAAACCGACCCGCATGACCCGCCACCCGCGACACCGGCAGGCCGGCGATATCGGCATAGGCGACCTTGCCGGCGGGCGACACAATCTGCTCCAGCGCGCCCAGGCCTGACCCGGCCACGATGCCCAGCTGCGGCTTGAATTCCACCAGCGCCGGCGGGACCGCAATGCCGCCGGCCGCATCAGGCGGCCGGCTCGTTGTTGAATGGTCAGGCATGAAGCATGGGCCGGGGGCCGGAAGGCGGCTCACTGCAGCACGCTGCAGATCAAGCCGGCGAAGCGGTCTGGCAGCGGCCATTCCTGGCCGACCACGAAGTCGGCCAGCAGATTCTGCAGCCAGTCGCGGTCGGCTCGGGCGTCGCGCACGCCAATCACCGCGCCGCCGTCGGGCAGCCGGCGGATTTCGTAGCGCAGGATCTCGATGGTGACCGACTCGCGTTCGCCGGCCGGCCTGACCACCACCACGATCTGGCGGTTGACGGTGTCGATGCGCAGCGACTCCAGTTCACCATAGCGCTTGATCTTGCCACCGATGATCTGCTTGGCGGCGACATTGAGCGCGTGGTCCTTGGCTTGTTTGAACAGGTTCGACATGAGGTAGTGGGTGGTGGGTAGGGGCAGTTACCGGCCGGCGGCAGGCGCCGGTCTGGCCGGATCGCATAGCGGCACCAGCAATTGATACAACATCTCCAGCCGGGGCGTGTCCACCCCAACCGCGCGCGCGCGCCTCAGGGGCTCGCCCCAGATCGACTCGACCTCAACCGGCCGCCCGTCGAGCCAGTCGATCAGGCTGGATGGCCGGTAGGCCTGCATCGCGTAAGTGCGTGTCACCTGTTCCTCGACCAGCGATTCCGGCAGCGGATGTCCGAGCGCGGTGGAGGCGGCGATGACCTCGCGCATCAGCTCGCGACACAGGGCCTCAAGCGTCGGCGCTGCCAGGATGGCGGCGGTGTCGATGCCACCGGCGGCGATCGAGAGGCCATTGAAGGGGATGTTCCAGACCAACTTGCGCCATTGCGCCGCCGCCAGCGAGGATTCCACCCGGCAGGGAATGCCGGCGGCCTGCAGCAGTTCCGCCAGGGCGGCGGCGCGGGCCCCCGAGGGACCGGAGAACTCGCCCATGCGGATCAGGCCCTCGGCGGTGTGGGCAATGAGGCCGGGCGCCAGACGGTTGATGCAGACGAAGCACAACCCGCCCAGCACCCGCCCGCTGCCGAACCGTTGCGCCAGCAATTGGTCGCTGCCGAGCCCGTTCTGCAGTGTCAGCAGCACCGTGCGCTCGCCGACCAGCGGCTCCACCAGGCCGGGCATGGCGTCGTTGGCGGTGGTCTTGAGCCCGATGATGACCAGATCGCAACGGCCGATGTCCGCGGCGGACCGTGCCACGCGGACGTCTGGCAGGGCAAAGTCGCCGTCGCAGCTCTCGACCCTCAGCCCGTGCTGCCTGACATGCTGGTAATCGCCGCGCATCAGGAAATGCACCTCATGCCCGGCCTGAGCCAGCCGCGCGCCATAATAACCGCCCAGCGCGCCGGCGCCGACCACCGCAATGCGCGGACGCCCGGGAAGCACGGTCGCACGCGCCTGCTCGTGCTCGGCGGTGTCGGACAGAGAAGGTTCGGTCATGCGGATCCGTCTTGCGATGCCTCAGTCGAGCCGCGCCCGGCCGGTCGACAGCCCGGTGAGAAAGTCCTCATACGCCGCCTTCAGGCCCTGCTCCAGGTCAATGCGCGGCTCCCATCCAATCGCTTTCATGCGACTGATATCGAGCAGCTTGCGAGGCGTGCCGTCAGGCTTGCCGGGGTCGGTCAACACGCGGCCCTCGTAGCCGGTCACCCGGGCGATCAAGTGCGCCAGTTGCAGGATCGTCAGGTCGCTGCCACTGCCGATGTTCACCCAGTCGTGCGGATCGTCGCAGCGCAGCAGCGCCAGGCAGCCACGGGCCAGATCGTCGACGTGCAGGAACTCGCGGCGCGGCGTGCCGCTGCCCCAGATGGTGACGCTTGACCGGCCCTCGACCCTGGCCTCGTGAAACCGCCGGATCAGCGCCGGGATCACGTGCGAGTTCTCGCCGTGGTAGTTGTCGCCCGGCCCGTAGAGGTTGGTGGGCATGGCCGAGTGATACACCACCCCGTGCTGCCTGCGGTAGGCCTGGCACAGTTTCAAGCCGGCGATCTTGGCCACTGCGTAGGGCTCGTTGGTGGGTTCAAGCGGGCCGCTCAACAGCGCGTCCTCGGTCATCGGCTGGGGCGCCAGGCGCGGGTAAATGCAGGAACTGCCGAGAAACAGCAGCCGCTTGACCCCGCCGCGCCAGCTGGCGCGAATCACGTTGGCGGCAATCATGAGGTTGTCGTAGAGAAAGTCGGCCGGGTAGGTCGCGTTGGCGTGAATCCCGCCCACCCTGGCCGCGGCGATCACCACCATTTCCGGCTGACGGTCGCCGACGAACTGCTCGACCTGCTCCTGACGGGTCAGGTCCACCTCGTCGCGCGCCGCCAGCAGCAGGCGGTCATAGCTGTCGATGCCCGAGGCTCCGGCCTCCTCGCGCAGCACCCGCACCAGGGCGGCCCCCACCATGCCGCGATGGCCGCAGATCCAGATCCGCGGCATGCCGCCGCTGAACCCGGCCACTGTGTGTCGATCGCTCATGCCGTGAAGCCTGGACCCGCCTGTCAGAGCCGGCTCAAACCAGCTTGAGGGCGCGGGCCCGTTGGTCGATCGCGTCGCCGTTCTCCAGCAGTTCGGCGATCGGATCCCAGCGACCGTTCAGCAGCGCGTCGCGAGCGCTCTCGGGCAGATGGAACGGGAACTGCCGGTCGCCATAAAACACCCGCTGCTGGTCGACGTCGATGTTGATCTCGATCGACGGGTCGTTGCCCACCGCCGCCGCCAGTTGCTCGATGTCCTCGGCCGCCGCCGCCACGCACGGGATGCCCAGGGTGACGCAGTTGCCGAAGAAGATCTCGGCGAAGCTCTCGGCGATGACCGCGCGGATGCCCCAGCGGTAAAGCGCCTGCGGCGCGTGCTCCCGCGAGCTGCCGCAGCCGAAGTTGCTGCCGGTCAAGAGCACCGAGGCCCCGGCAAAGCGCGGCTCGTTCATCGGGTGCTCCTTCTCCGAGCCGTCGGCTTCAAAGCGCACGTCGTAGAACGCATACTCCCCCAGCCCGTCGAACGTGACGCACTTCATGAAACGCGCCGGAATGATCCGGTCGGTATCGATGTCGGACCCGGGCACCGCGACGCCGCGGCCGCGCACCTGCAACACTGGTTCAATCGCCATCGCCACCCATACGCCCGCCTGCCGGGAGTTGCAACTTCCGGGCTTTGACCTGCCGATCGTCCGGCATCCTCCCGCCGGCGTGCCCGCATCCAGGGCCCATGGATGATCGTGTGGCTTGCCCGCGCCCGGGCTGGCGGCTTGGCCTGCCGTTGGCAACGGCAGCCAGGAATGTCCGCCTGCACTCTGGGCCAGCCCCGGTTCCCGGTTCGGGGGCAACGCTGCCCCGCCCCGGAAGGGTCGGCGGCCCGGCTGGCGGGGATTCGCAAACCTGCAGCGCCTGATTCCAGCCTGCAGGTGGTCGGGGCGACTGAGCGCTCCGGCCTGGCCGGGTGGCGATTCCTCGGCCGGCCGGAGGTTCTGACTTGTGTCACCGCCGGTTCATGCCATGGTGAGGGTCATGGAAGAGAAAGTCGAATGGAAGGGATCCCCCTCCCAACTATTGAACCTCGGGGTCTTCATCGTGTGCATCCTGCTCGCAGCCGGCATCGGGTTTGCCGCCATCCATTGGGAAAACCCCCTGTTGTGGTTCGGCCTGCTGATCCCCGTGGTCTGGGGCGGCTGGCGCTATCTGACGGTGCGTTGCCGGATCTACGAACTGACCAGCCAGCGCCTGCGCAAGTACGAGGGCGTGCTCAACCAGACCATCGACGAGCTGGAGCTTTACCGGGTCAAGGACTTCACCATGGAACGCCCGTTCTGGTATCGCATGTTCGGCTTGTCCAACCTGATCCTGCAGACTTCCGACCGCAGCCATCCCGAGTTGACCATCAAGGCCGTGCGCGATGGCAAGAACCTGCGCGAAATCACGCGGCGCCAGGTGGAATACTGGCGCGACAAGAAGCGCGTGCGCGAGGTGGATTTCGACGGCGCCGGCGGCGAGTCCATGGACATGATCTGACGCCAGGCCCGCGGGGAAATGGCCGGCGTCAGCGGTTTGGGCAACTGGATGCAGGCCGGCGGGCGTTGCCTGCTTGGGTTGGAATTCCGGCCTTCATTCCGAATCGGCGGGCACACGCTGCCAGGTCGGGGGTGTCGGCATTGGGCGCCACTTCGTGCGCCGGATCTTGCCCAAGCCCAGAGAACGGGCCGCCGCTGCCATGAATTCATCGTCCAATCCACAAGCCAACCCCGGTCCCGGGCCCCATCCCGACCCTCGCGCGCTCACCGACCGTCTGCAGGGAGCGATGCTCGGGGCGTTCATCGGCGACGCCCTCGGCGTCGGGCCCCATTGGTATTATGATCTGACGGCGCTGCGCCGCGATCATGGTGATTGGATCACCGATTACACCAGGCCGCGCCACGGCCGTTATCATGACGGACTGGCCCCGGGCGAATTGTCGCAAAGCGGCTCGATCATGCTGCTGTTGCTGCGGTCGCTGGCCGAGTGCGGCGGCTACGACGAGGAGGATTTCCAGCGCCGGATGGACCATCAGCTGCTGCCGCAGTTGGACGGAAGTCCGTATGCGGGACCCGGCGGATTTACCAATCAATCGATCCGCGATTTGTATCAGGCGCGGGTGGTGGAGGGCCGTCCATGGGGACAGACCGGGGCCTGGGCGGACACCACCGAGGCCGCCGAGCGCAACGTGCTGCTGGCAGCCCGCCATGCCTTTGAGCCGGATGCGCTGGCGGAAATGGCGGCGCGGCACTGCCGGTTGACCCAGATCGATCCGGCGGTGGTGGCCCACAGCACGGTGTTGCCACTGGTGATCAGCCAACTGGTGGCCGGCACCGGCATGGCCGGGGCGGTGCCGCGGCTGCGACGCCTGATGGAGCGCGGCCAGCTCGAACTGCCGCGTCATCGCTGGACTGGCGAACCGGAAACCGATCCCGGCGCGGTGGACACCGGTTTTTTTGATGCCGTGCTGGTGCCCGCCACCGCCGTGGGACTGGCCACCAATCCCCATGTAAGGATCGAACCGGCCTGGCGCATCGCCCAGGTTCACGGTCTGGCCTGCGCGTTCCACTTCGTGCTGCCCTCCGCCTACTATCTGGCGGCGCGTTTCAGCGATGACTTCGAGGGTGCGGTGCTGCACGCGATCAACGGTGGCGGCCAGAACATGTCGCGGGCCTGCCTGGCCGGAGCCCTGGTGGGGGCTCAGGTGGGTCGCAGCGGGATCCCGTCGCGCCTGGTCGGGGGGCTGCGGGACCACGATGAAATCCTCGAATTGATCAGCCAGGTGGCCGCCGACGCGGTTGGGGACACCGGTGGCGCTTCCGCCGGATGAGGTGGGTGAGAATTCCGCGGCCGGGTCCGGAACCCGATCTTCTCCGTTCCCGACGCGCGGCCAACCAGCCGCGGCGCGACCGCCACTGACGGCGATCATCCCACGGGATTCAGTCAGTCGAGAAACTCCTCGTGCAACCGTCCGTTGCTGGCGACAATGCTGAACTTGTCAGGCTGGGCCGCTGACGGATTGAGACTAACGCGTCCGCCGGCGCCTTCGATGATCAACTTTCCGGCGGCGATGTCCCACAGGCTGATGGTGCTTTCGATATAGGCATCAAGCCGGCCGCAGGCGATGTAGGTCATGGCCAGGGCGGCGCTGCCCATCATGCGCATCTTTCGCACCCGGGACGCCAGCTGCCGGTAGCGGGCCAACCCGGCTTCCATGGCGCTCTCGCTCTTGGCGAATCCGACGGTGATCACCGCCTCGTCGAGGCTGGCGCGTTGGCTCACGCGACAGGGTTGTCCATTGAGCAGGGTCGGCTCCCCGACCGCGGCGGTCCACATCTCGTCGAGCATCGGATCGTAGATGGCACCGATCAGAAGGTCCTGGCCGTGCCTCAGGGCGATCGACACGCAGTAATGGGGGATGCCGTAGAAGTAGTTCACCGTGCCGTCGAGCGGGTCGACCACCCACTGGAACTCGCTGGCCGGGTTACCCGCCACACCTTCCTCCCCGTAGAGAGCGTGCTCCGGGTAGGCCGCCAGCAGCCGGTTGGTGATCCGATCCTGGGTCTTGACATCGATCTCCAGCTTGATGTCGAAGCGCTTCAGTTCATTGACATGGAGCGGGAGCCCGAACTGCCCGCGCAGATACTTGCCCGCATCACGCGCGCTGTCCGCGGCCACCTCAAGGGCGGCGGCAAGGTCGATGGGCGGGGCGGTGTCGGCGGTGCTGGTGCTCATGATTGGTCTTGCAACTTACGACTCAGGCGGGTGCAAAGCTCCATCAGCCGCACGGCCAGCCGGTCCTTCGAATCCCTGCCCCACGCCTCGGTGCGGCCGTCGGGGTAACACAGGGTGAGAATGTTTTCGTCACTGTCAAATCCCGCGCCCCCGGCCGCCGCACCCACCGGGTTGGCGACCATCAGGTCGCACCGCTTGCGCCGCAGCTTGTCCATCGCATTGGCGATCAGGTCCCCGGTCTCGGCGGCAAAACCGACCAGCAGGCCGTCAAACCCAAACCGCGACCGCATGCCGGCCAGGATGTCCTCGGTCGGCTCCAGCCGGAGTTGCAGACCGCTGCGGAGTTCGCCACCCTTCTTCAGCTTGCTCGCCGCCACCGTGGCCGGCCTGAAATCGGCCACGGCCGCCGCCAGCACGGCCAGCTCCGGCGCCGGCGCCTGCCGACAGATCCGCTCCACCGCCGCATGCATCTCGGCCGCGGTTTCCACCGCCACCAGCCGGCAGCCGTCGGGTGGTGCCAGGGCCACCGGCCCGCTCACCAGGGTCACCCGGTGGCCCAGAGCAACGGCTGCGGATGCCAGCGCATAGCCCATTTTGCCCGAGGAACGGTTGCTCAGGTAGCGCACCGGATCCAGCGGCTCGCGGGTGGGTCCGGCGGTGATCAATACCCGCAACGGGCGGGCGTCGCCCGATTCGTTCATGCCGGGTTCATTCTGCGCCTGCCGGTCCATCATGCACGATCAGATCCAGCCCCCCTCCCCCGGCCCGGCGCCTGTCCTTCATGCCCGCGCTCCCCCACCCCCATCAGGGACAGCGCCTCGGCGGCAATGCCCTCGACCGGCCACAAGCGCCCGGCGCCCTCGTAACCGCACGCCAGCATGCCGGAAGTCTCCGGGCCGATGAACACCGCGCCCCGCTCCCGCAGCAGGGCCACGTTGTGCTGGGTCGCCGGATGTTCCCACATCTTGCCGTTCATGGCCGGAGCGAGCATCAGCGGCGCCCGCGTCGCCAGAGCGATCGCTCCCAGCGCATCGACCGCCAGGCCATGGGCGAGACCGGCGATGGCGTTGGCACTGGCCGGCGCCACCAGCAGCAGGTCAGCGCGGTCGGCCAGCTCGATGTGCCCCGGCTTCCAGTCGCCGCCCTCGTCA
Organism: Verrucomicrobiales bacterium; assembly: GCA_007123195.1. Classification (GTDB taxonomy): domain Bacteria; phylum Verrucomicrobiota; class Verrucomicrobiia; order Verrucomicrobiales; family SKLO01; genus SKLO01. The sequence goes on from SKLO01000296.1 coordinate 10,997, forward strand.
AAAAGGTCCGTCACCACCGGCTGTCGCGACAGGGTCTGCAAGGTCAGCGGGGTGATGAACCTGGCGCCTCCGGCGGTCAGGATGACATGCACCTCGCAGCCGGTCTTGACCAGTTGACTGGCAAGGTCGGCAGCGCGGCAGGCGGCGATCGAGCCGGTCACGCCGAGCAGGATGGTGATGGTTCGCTCCGATGGCATGCGGGCGCCAACATACCCCGAATCGCGGCTTGTGCGCGTGAAGATGCATCGCGTCCGGCGACTGCGGTTGTCACCCCCTCCAACTTCACCCGGGACCGGCAGTCCGGCCCGGCCACGACTTTCACCCCGGCTCACTCGGGCCGTGGCAGTTCGCGGCTTTCCAGCGTGTCAAACTGCCCGGCGGCCCCGGTTTCCTCCCGATCCTGCGCAATCGCCTCGCGTTGGTCGCGGATCAACCCGGCCAGTTCATCCAGCCCGTCGAGAACCCCGGATTGTATCTCGGCCCAACGGTCGCGGTCGGTGAACCGCACCCCTTCATAGGGCGCGGCATGATCCCCGGCCTCAAGCCCCGCCTCCGCCTGCCGGATTTCAGCCAGCAGGGCGATCAATCCATCCGGATGCCTCAGCGCAAAGCCGTTGATGAACGGGCTGGCGCCGCGGAAGAAGGCTTCCTGGGCATCCATTCGCACCGAAGCCACGCTGTCCGGCCGCAGCAACTGGCCCGGTTCGACCGCCGCCGCAAACCAGTGCATGCGCACCTGCGCCGTGTAGAACCAACGCACCGCCTCATGCCGGAAACCACGGTTGTAGAGCTGGATGGCACCGATGAACAGCACCTCGGCGGGCTGCCCGGACCAATGCTCGCGCACCTCCTCCAGCGCCGCCAGGAACTCGTCCTCGGCGGGCGCCATCAAGCCGTCGACCCCCAGCGGGCCCGACACCAATCCCCCCTCGGTCGCCACGTAAAACGGCGGCACCTCAAGTTCGATGAATGCCGGCGAAGGCTCGTCCCCCCACGCCACCCCTCCCGGCGCGATCACGGCCCATTTCAGGCACCACAAAGCCATCAGCCAGAGGCCGTGGCGGGTCGACAAGGTTCGCCATCCATCCATTCTGCCACCATGCCCCCTTCACCACCGGAAGCAACCCGCACATCCCCGCGGAAAACCTCCAGGAGCAACGCCATCCCCGGCCCGCGCCGCGCCCGCGCCGTTTCCGCTGGTTGATCCCCCGTTTCTGTGGCATCGTTTGGAATGATCACTGTTCCCCATCCTTTGATCGCAGGCGTTGCGCTGCTCCTGCTGACGGCTTTCGGCACATCCTCGCAGGCTCAGGTCGTTCCCACCACCCCGCGCGAACTCCAGCAGCGTGACATCGGCGGCACCCCGGGCCGCGGCGGCATCGAAACCGGACCGGGCAACATCGGCGGGTCGATCAACGCTGGCGTTCGTCGCGACCAGACCGTCACCACCGCAACGAGCTACATCGTCCTGACCGAGGACCGCGAGTGGACCAGCGCCGACGGCCAGGTGATCGAGGCCCGGGTCATCGCCTGGCAGGACGCCACCGAGACCTACGTCCGCGAGGGTCGCGCGGCCGATCAACCGGCCCCGGCCCCGGCCCCCACCAACTTCGAGGTGCCGGCGGACTTCGTGCCCGAAGTACTACGGGACAACAAGATCCGCATCATGCGCGGACAACAGGTGTTCGAACTCCCGCTCGACCGCCTGTCCAAGGAGGATCGTGACTTCGTGCAGCAGCTCGATCAGGCGGTGAAGAACACCGCCGCCAGGCGCAGGGCCGCCATGGAGGCGGCCGCCAGGGAAGAGGCCATGGCCGGGCAACAGGGTCAGCCATCGCCGCCCCAGGCCGGGGATGACCCGGCACCCAACCCGTCCGACCCCTAGTGTGGTGATCGGCAAATAGATGGGTAAAACCCGCGAGGCATCTTTTTCAAATTCAAGGCGCGAAGAAGGAGTTGAGCGGGCTCAACGACTGATGAGCAACGCAGAAGTTGGAAAAGA
>SKLO01000049.1 GCA_007123195.1 Verrucomicrobiales bacterium
GTGTGGCAGCGGAGGTCGCGGATGGGGATGTCGTATTCGAGCAGCATGCGGCGGAAGGCCTTCAGCGCTTCGGCCGCCTGCTCCATGGTCTCGTGGGAGATCCTGCCGAAGCGGAAGATGTCGCGGGCGAGTGCGACCGGGCGTTCGAGGCACTCCAGCTCGTGCAGGTTGCCTGCGGCGTCGCGCTCGGCGATCATGAGGCTGACCGAGGCGGCGCCGAACTGGGCGACGGCGATCTGGCGCAGCGCAACGGCACCGGCCATGGTCACCTCGTTGTCCGGGATTCCGATGGCGGCGGAGGAGGGGTCGGTGGCGGCCGATGATTGCGTGCTCATGGGTGGGGTCGCTCAGCTCTGGTGGCGCGCCAGGTGCTGCTGCCAGGCGGCGGCGCCGACGGCGACGGCGTTGTCGCCGAGCGTGGCGGTGGTGATCTCAAGGTCCTTGAACAAAGGCGGCATGGCGAAGGCCTTGATCTTCTTGCGCAGCTTGGTGACGAAGTATTGGGGCATCTCCTCCGCCAGGCCGCCGCCGATCACCAGGCGATCGGGCGCCAGCAGGTTGACCGCGGCGGCGACGCCGAGGCCGAGGTGGTGAACGGCGTTCTTGATCACACGCTCGATTGCCTTGTCGGCGGCGGCGGCCTTGGCGATGGCCTTGCTCTTGAGGTTGCGCAGGTCGAGCGAGTCGCCCTCCATGAGGGTGGGGGAGCGGCCGCGGTAGGCTTCCACGGCGGCGCTGCTGGCGATGGCCAGGCGGCTGCAGAGATCTTCGAGGATGACGGCGCCGCGGCGTTTGCTGGCGAGGCCGGCGGTGGGCAGGTAGATGTTGCCCAGTTCCATGGCGGACACGTTGCGGCCCATGACCAGATTGCCGTCGTAAACGAACCCGGAACCGACGCCGGTGCCCGGGAACACGCCGAGCAGGGAGCGGGCGCCGCGGCCGGCGCCGAGGGCGAACTCGCCGTAGGTGCCGGCGTCGACGTCGTTGAGCACGGCGACATCGGCCTTGAACGACTTGCGGAAGGCGTCGCGGACCGGCACATCGCGCCAGCCGAGGTTGGGAGCGTGCAGCAGGATGCCCTTGCTGGGATTGACGAGGCCGGGGCAGCCGACGCCGATGGCGGTGATGTCGGCCGGCTTGGCGTCGGCTTGGCTGACCACCTTGGCGGCGAGGTCGAGCATGCGCTCCAGCCCCTCGTCGGCGCCCTGGGTGCCGAGGGTGGGTTGTTTGGCGGTGGTGATGACCTTGAGATCCGCGTCCATCAGGACCGCGAGCATCTTGGTGCCGCCGAGGTCAAAGCCGAGAAACAGTTGCTGCGAAGCCATAATGTGGGTGTGGTGCCGCCCGCGGTTCCGCCGCCGGGTTCCGGGCGCCGGGCTGGCCGGGGCGGGCCAGGCGTGGAACCCGGTCCGGCCTGGCTGATCGAACAACGGCGCCGCCTCCGGCTGAAAGGTGCGGGCACGGCGTGGCGCGGCTGCGCCGCCGCTATTCTAGGGAGGGGACCCGGTGGGCGCAACCACCGGAGCGGTGAGTCCCGGTGAATTTATCGATGCAGGGAGGTGGTGGCGGCGGTGGGTCAGCGGCTCACGTAGTCGACCACGACGGCGCGTTCCAGGTGGGGTCGCAACAGATCGACGAAGCGCTTGTGGGCCGGGTGTGGCAGGTAGGCCTCGAGCCCGGCGGCGTCGGCGAAGGTCACCAGGAAACAATGGGTGAGACCGTCGTCGAGGCCCTCGGGACTGACGTTGGTGCCCCATTCGAAGTCGATGATGGTGTCGATCTCGGCTGGCAGGGCGGCGAACGCCTGCTCGATGGAGGCGATGGTCTCGTCGTCGGTGCCGTCCTTGAACTGGAACAGCACGACGTGGCGGTAGAGGCCTTCGGGGGCCGGGGCGGGCTCGGTCACTTGGTCCTGGTTCTGATCGGGTTCGGCGGGGGTGGCGTCGTCGTCAGCTTGTGCCGATGGGGCGACCGGCGCCAGGCACAAGGCGATGAGCAGGCCGCCCCACAGGGTGATGGCGGAACGACGGGATGAGAAAGCAGCGGGGCACATGATTTTGAGGGGAAATTGGAGATTGGAAGCCTGGAGATCGGACTCGTGAATCCCAAAACAGAGATTCAACCGCTTAGGTGCGCTGATAATGAATGAGTTATGAGGTATCCACTAATCACCCGGGGGTGGTGGGGCGACGATTCGTCATTGGTTCTTGGTCAACATGCTGGATTCAAGTGGAGGCACAGTAGCCGGGCCAGGTCCACCCGCAACCGGGCAGAGGCATCCGACGACCGTGAGGCCCGGCCGCGGATCGCGGCCCTTCAGGCCGCTGGTATACGGGCCATGCGCACCCGGGCGATGCCCCGGGCTGGGACTGAACCTTCATCTCAATTCATCTTCAGTGGCGGGCGGTGGCGGCGAGGCGACGGGCGGTGATCCGGTGGCGCCAGGCGAACATCAGGGAGAGGTAGAGGCGGATCCCGAACGCCACCAGCGGGGAGGCGACACGCAGGGCGCGGGGCATCATGGGGGCGAACCAGACCTGGTCGGTCAGTAGGGCGCCGCCGGCGGTGTCCTCGAACCGATGTTCGTGGCGCCAGCGGGCGAACGGAAAGGTCGGGCGCTCCAACTCGTCGACCAGTCGGTGGTTTGGGTCCACCACCCGCCAGATTCCGGGCCAGTGGATGGGCCAGAAGCCGAGTTCGCGCATCTCGACCGTGAAGGTGGAACCCGGCCGCACATCGGGCGAAGGCGTCCGTACCACCCTGGTGGTGGGCATGACCAGATGGCGGAAGTTGTCCGTGTCGAGATGGAATCGGCCGAGTTGGGCGGCGCTGGCGCCGGGCAGGCGCAGGCTGCGCTGGAAGCGATATGAGCGGGCTGTGGTGGTGGCCCGGCTGCTGCGGCTGTCGTGGCCTGGGTGGTCGCTGGTCATGCAGGGGATACGGGACCGGTGGCGGCAACGGTGCGCAGGCGGGAGGTCACGAGGGGGTAGGGGCTATCCTGACAGGGGAGAAGAAACCACGAATGAACACGAATTATGAATGAGTTTTGAGGGTTTCAACGCTCACTCACAGGATGCCCGAACAACCGTCCGCAACTCGTTCGTGCTTGAGATCTTGGGTCGGCACGACTGAGGTGCATTCCCGGTTCTTGGTTCACTGGTCCTCGTCGCCATCCCGATGGTGGTCGCGGTAGGCGGCCTCGAGACCCGGTTCGTCGACCGCGTCTCCTGTCAGCGTCAGCGACATGATGTGGGCTTGCAACCAGATGGCAAGCTGGCTTTCCGGTGTTGGCCAGCCGCTGTCCTTGCTGCCGACCAGGAAGCCGGTGACAATCCAGATCCGCCCCTCGCCGTCCTTGGCGATGAGCTTGGTCTGGAGACTGCGACGGGTGCCGGACCTGATGAACTCGGTGATGAGAAGTGTCGCCGGGGTCTGGTCGGATAGTTCCACGGCCTGCACCGATTCCCTGCCTACCAGTTCGAGTTCACGGGTCCTCGCGGCGCCCCTGGCCAGTTCGTGTGCGATGGTTTCGGTGGACTCGGTGGCCGGCGGGAACCTTTCGACGGTCAAGCCGATCTGCAGGGGTGCCCCGGTCTCGTCCCGGGCCGGGACACCGATGCCGTCGCCCTGGCGGTGGA
>SKLO01000574.1 GCA_007123195.1 Verrucomicrobiales bacterium
CCCTCGCACCTGCGCTGGCCGGTGGCTGGCGGCGACCTGGTGGTGCGGGCCCGTTTCGGTCTCTGCCTGCAGCCGATCGTCGAAGGACCGGAGAGCTATTTTTTCGGTGCCATCGGCGGTCCCTCGCTGGAATGGTGGTCACCGGCCGGGCGCACGGCGCTGTTGCTCAGCGCCGGAGGCGGGGTCGGCCTGCTGGACAGCCGCGGCGGCGAGATCGACGGCGCCCAGGGACAGGATTTCAACCTCACCTGGTATGCGATGACCGGCATCGAGCGGAGAATCGGGGAACGCTGGAGCCTGATGGGCGGGGTTTGGTATCAGCACATTTCCAATGGCGGCATGAGCGAACCGAACCCGGGCATCGATGCCGTCGGCCCGATGATCGGCGTTGGCTGGTCATTTTGAACGGCGCCGACCTAGGGCCTCGTCGGCCCGCCCGATCCGCGAGCAAGGTCACGACGGCGGGTCGATCTCAAGGTAGGTGCGGCTGCTGGCTCGACCGCTGCCCGGCTCGAAGGTCTCGACCCGCATCTGCCGCAGGATCCAGGCATCGCCCACGCGCTGGCCGGAGCGGACCTCGAAGCGCTTGATCATCTTGCCGTCGTAATCGTAGCCCTGCAGCCGCATCATGCCGCCGCTCTGCTGGTCAACCCAGATCTCCACCGCATGGTAGGGGCCGTCGCGATCGGGCGAGTAGACCCGGACCTTCCAGCAGCGACGGGTGTTGATGGTCTCCGTGTCGATCAGTTCCGGGTCCGACCAGTAGAGGAACCGCAGCGACAGGTCCTCGAAGTTGACGTCGGACTGCCGCACCGCCTGGCCGTGGCGGTTGGTGGCGATCACCCGGTTGTTGCCATCGATCACCTCGCGCAGCCGGAAATCGGCCGTGTCTAGGTCGAGGTGGATGACGTGCAGCGGGTTGTCGAAGCGGAACCGGATCATGTTGCCCTCCATGCTGAGGGTGAACCGCTCGCGTCGGTTGCCAACCCGCAGGCTGCCAGCCAGTTGGTGCTGCTGCAGCGCGTGGCTCATGCGCACCATGTCGAGGATGTTCTCGGCCGCGGGTTCGCCCTCGGCCTGTTGGGCGAACCCTCGCGCCGGCCACAGCCAGCCTCCCGCAGCCAGCAAACCGAGGCTGCCAAGGAATTGCCGACGCCCGGGCGTGGAAGGGGCGCGGCGGGTGGCGAAAGAATGCGGATGGGAAGGAACGGTGATTGGCTTCATGGCTGGCATTGGCGGGACATCTGGCAGAGCTGACCTGTCCCGACGGTTCAGGCTGGATTCACATCAAATCAAGGCCGCCATGACGGCGGACCTGAGCGATGCGAGATCCAGACGTCTCCACGGGCGGCTTCAGGTTCGACAACCGGACCGGCCCGCGCATTCAGAATTTCCACCCGCCCGCGGCGTCAATCACCGAACAACGGGCTTGACGGCCCTGCCGCCACCGCTCATGCTCGGCCACAAAATTGAAGGGTTTGACGGGGGTCGACCGCAATTTGATGGACCGATGAGTTTGCGCGAACAATTGCGGGAGATCCTTCCCGGAGTGCTGCCGGAGAGCCCGGACCAGGCGATCAAGGGCACTGAGTTGATCCAGCTGGTGCGTTATCGCCTCCAGCAGGAATGCAGCGATGCCACGCTCAGGTATCATTTTTCCGTGATGTCCTGCGATCCCGGGGCGCCGATCGCCAAGGTCCAGCAGGGCCAGGGATACTACCGCCGCACCCCCCTGCCGCTGTCGTGGGTCAATGCCAACCACGTGGCCGAACAACCGCACCTGGGCGAGGCCCCGAATGCGGCCCAGGACGACCGCATGGTGCTGCGCGCGCTCAAGCTGCGGGCGCTGTTCCAGCAGTATGAGGAAGCCGAGACCCGGTTCCCGTTCCCGTTCCCACTGCCCGACGCGCCCGCGCGCGACGCCGGCTGGCGCCTGCCCGACGCCGCGCTGGTGGAATGGGACCTGCTCGATTCATCCGACGACGGATTCAGGCTCGACACCGCGATGGCGCAGATGAAGCGCCATCTGAACGCACCGCCGTTCACCATCACGGCGGTGAAGCTCTACCAGGAGCTGAGTTTTTACAATGTCAGGGAAGCGGTGTTCCGTGCGGTCAGCGCCGGCGACTGGGCCCATCAGGTGGAACTGGTGGTCTGCGCGCCGATCCCGGACGACCAGCTCGCCCGCAGCATCCGCCGGCTCGGCTCCCGCTTCGGAGTGGGGGTGACTTCACTGGGACTCAAGCCCGAGGCGCTCGACGACCTGCCCCAGGCCCGGGAAATTTCCGACTTGCGCGGGGTCAGCCTCGACGCGCTGCTCGCTCGCCTGACGGTGCAGCGACTGACCCCCGCGCGCACCACCGGCCCGCTCGACTGGTCCGAACTGGCCCAGCTGCGCAAGGATTACCCGGCCTTCTACGACCTGTTCGAGTGGGTCAACGAATGCACCAAGACCGCCCGTGTGGTACCCTACCGCGATCATCAACGCCAGAAGGAGAACCCGGTCAACGGCGCATCCGGGAAGGACTGACTCCCTGCGGGCAGGCAGCCCGGCCCCGGCCGTCGACCCCGGCCAACCGGGGCCGCAGCGACCTCACATGACCATGCCGCCATCCACGGTCAGCACCTGGCCGGTGATGTAACGGGCGGCCGGACTGGCGAGGAACCGCGCCGCCGCGGTAACGTCGTCGACCGTGCCGAACGCACCCAGCGGGACCTTCTTCAGGATTTCCTCGCGCACATTGTCCGGCAGCGCGTCGGTCATGTCGGTCTGGATGAAGCCGGGCGCAATGGCGTTGACGGTCACCTTGCGGCCGGCGAACTCCCGCGCCATCGACTTGGTCAGGCCGATCAAGCCCGCCTTGCTGGCGGCGTAGTTGGCCTGGCCCGGATTGCCGATCAGACCAATCACCGAGCTGATGTTGATGATCCGGCCCTCCGGCCGCTTCAGAATCGAGCGCTGCAGCGCCTTGGTCATGAGAAACGCCCCCTTCAGGTTGGTGGCGAGCACACTGTCCCAGTCGTCATCGGACATGCGCAGCAACAAGCCGTCGCGCGTAATGCCGGCGTTGTTGACCAAGATGTCGACCGCGCCAAAATCGGCGATGAGCTGCTTGCCGGCGGCGGCCACCGCCTCGCTGTCGGCCACATCCACCGCGTAGGCGACCGCCGTGTCCGGGCGCTCGCCGTTGATCAGGGCCGCGGTTTCGGCCGAGGTTCCCTCCGAACGGCTGACCACCGCCACGCGGGCGCCGGCGCGGGCGAACTCAAGGGCCAGGGCGCGACCGATGCCGCGGCCGGCTCCGGTGATGACAGCAACTTTGTCAGTGAGATCAAACATGGGCCGCCAGTGTCCCACCGCTGCGCCGACCTGACAAGTCGGTTTGCGCCCCCGCGGTCGGAACACCCACCGCCTCCACGCCACCCCTGATCGTCCTGCTGATCTCGCTGCCGATCGTGAACTCTTGCTGGCGGTCGATCCCGCCCGGGCCGGCGACCTCGCCTCCGCCTGGGCGTGGGCCATTCTTCCTTCTTCAGAGGGCCCTGGCGCCCGATTCTCAAACCGCCCGAATCATCCGACGTTCACGCCGCCGCCCGCAATGGCGGCCATCGGTGGCCGGGGAACTGCAGCCGGACG
>SKLO01000076.1 GCA_007123195.1 Verrucomicrobiales bacterium
AAATGGAAGGTGGATGGGGTGACCATGGAGGGAGCCTCGAGGCACAGCCGCTACCGTCCCGGAACGCCGCGCCCCAAATCTCCCGTCGCCCCCACGAGTCGCTCACTGGCCACCGATCAACGGCAGGTCGACCTCAAACCGCAGCGGCGGTCCCGCGTCCATCACGACTCCGCCCCCGAGTTGTTCGGCCAGGGTCTCGGCGATGCGAAGCCCGAGACCGGCGCCGGCCAGCAGAGGCGCCGCCGGTTCGCGGATCGGGCCTTCGTAAGCCAGCCGCAGCTTTGATCCGCCGTCCACCCTCAGCCATTGCAGCGCCAGCCGGCTGCGTCCGTCGCTGCTGCCGCCGGACACCGCGGCACGCTCGATGACGTGTGACACCAGCTCGTTGATCACCAGCGCCACCGGCACCACGCGCTCCAGCGTGAGGCGATCGCCATCGCCGCCGACCTCCACCGCCAGGCCGTGATCGGCCCAGCCCGAGGCCGCCGCCAGCCGGTCGGCCAGGCTGCGGGCGAGGCCGAGCACCGACACCCGGCCCTCCGGGTCCATGCAGCCGTCCTGGAACACCTCGAGGATGGCCGCCACCCGGTTCTGGCTGGTCTTGAGCACCTCCCTGGCGGCCCCCACCGAGGTGGCGTGCGATTGCAGGTCGAGCAGGGTGTGAATGATGTGCAGGCCGTTGCGGATCTGACGGTTGTTGGCACTGCGGTCAAGGCCGGCGCCGATGCCGTCGACGCCGTCGACGGTCGCGTCCCCGCCGGCGAACAGGTAGGCCACGTGCTGCAGCTGATCCCAGTCGCCCCGCACCAGCACGACCTCGGCGCCGACCTCGGCGCCCTCGATGCCGCTTTCGTCGAGCAGGCGCAACGACATCCGGCCGCGGGCCACGCCGCGCTCGTCCAGCTCGCGCACCACCGACACGCAGCGCCGGTGGTCATCGGCCGACAGCAGTTCCTTCCACTCCATCCGTGCCAGCACCTGGCGCGAACGGCCGCTCAAGCGCTCGAACGCCGGGTTGGAATCGACGATGCGACCCTCCGCATCGGTCACCAGCAGCGGCAGCGCCAGCTGGTGCAGCACGCTGCGCAGGCGCCGTTCGGCCGATCGCAGGGCGGCCTGCTCACGCCGGTCCTCGGTCACATCCCGCACCAGCAGTAGCTGCCGCGCGCCCGACCCGTTGCCGGCTTCGGCTTCGGCCCCGGTTGTGGCCATTTGATCTTGCGACGGTGGACGCGCGCCCAGCGCCGGCTCCAGCGGAGTCAAGTCGAACCGCAGCTCCTGAACCCCGCGCTGGGGATGCATCAGTGGCAGCACCTGGCTGCCGCCGCGTCCGGCCAGCTGCCGCCATTGCCTGACCAATTGACCCCGGTGACGCTCGTCGCTGCTGCGCTTGGCCAGCAGTTCGGCGATGGTGGGCGGGGCGTCGAGGTCGCGCGGGCCGGGTTCGCCGTGGTCGTTGCCCGGCCAACCCAGCAACGCCGCCAGCGACCGGTTCCACTGGCGCACGGTGTCGCCCTCGATCACCGCTGCCGCCACCGGCACCGCATTGAGCCATTCGAACCCCTCCAGCACCGTGAGCGATGGCATGGCCTCCAGCACCGTCTGCAGGGACGCCAGTTCTTCCTCGAGCGACGCCAATTGCTGCTCGATCCCGCGCCGTTGCGCCCGCTCGCGCACCAGCCCGGCCGCCTCCTCGGGCGGAGACACGGCCGCGCCCTGCAGGTAGGCCCCGGTGATCGCGCCGGCCGGGTCGCGCAGCGCCAGCGCCGACCACATCAGGCGTTGCCGGCCCGATTCCTCCCCGTCGCCACCCGGCTGGCGACCGGGAGGCAATTCGACCGCCCGCCCGGCTCCGTCCGCCAGCACCAGCGACAGCGCCTCGCGCATGCGCTCCTCGCCGGGGCGATCGGCGAACACCTTCCAGAAAGGCAAGCCCTCCCCCTGACCGAAGCCCGGTTCATCGTCGGCGGAATCGCCCGCCGCTTCGGCCGGCGACCGCAGCCGCCAGGCCATCGCCGCCGTGTTCAGCCGCACGATCGTGCCCGAGGCGTCCAGCACCACCGCCGGGCAGGGATCGCGCTCGAACGATCCGGCTTCGATCACCAGCGCCGGTTCAGGCGCTGCCCTCGCGCCGGTCGGTTCCGGAGGCACCGGAGGCACCGGAGGCAAGGTCCCCGTTGGTGGCGGATCGGTCGCGGGTTGTTGTCGGTCATCGGTCGCCTGCAGCAACTGGCAATACACCAGCAAACCGACCACCGAGCCCTGCGGGTCGCGCTGCGGGGTCAGCACCCATTGATGGCGCGCGCCTCCGGCCGGGGCGGATTCCTCGAACACCCGCGCTTCACCGGCCAATACCTGCGCGAGCACCGGTTGCCAACGTGCCGCGGCCGCGCCGACCACCTCCGGGTGCAACCGACCGACCAGGCGCCCCAGAGGCACGTTGAGCAACTGGTGCCACAAGCGGTTGGCCGCCACATACCGCAGGTGCCGGTCCAGCAGCGCCATGGCCATCGGCGCCTGTTCCGCCAGCAACCGCCAGGCCGGCGCCGGCCCGGTGGCGGCCGCCGCCTGACCGGGGGTCGAGCCGCGCCGGGGTTGGGCGTGGATGTCGGCGCTCGGAGTGGCTGGGTCAGGCTTCACCGCCGGCATGATAGCAGCATTGACCCGGCCGGCCACGACGAATTGCCGGCGGCGCGTGGTGGCGAACGGATCCCATACAAAGTGTCGGATAATCTGTATGAATCTTACTTGCGCCGCTTGTGGGCGTGTGGGTGGCAGCTTCCCCCGCGCGGCCTTGTGGGTCTTGGAGCGGCGCCGGGCGGGCTCGACCACCCGACCACCGGCTACCGTCCTGGATCCCTCCGGGATCGGGCTGCGGTCGATTTGGTTACATCCCGTCCCCCGGTGTGCTTGTCGCACTGGACACCAAGGTCACCAGCCAGCCCTTCCCCCTTCAGATCCACGTGCTCTGGCGGGCTCGTCCCGCCGGACACCAAGGTCTGCCGCCGAGCACCCGTCCGCCACCTGTCGCTCCGGTGGGATGAACCCACCGGGGGCGCTGATGGCAGGACCCGCACTGCACGGGGCTGCGGGTCGGCGAACTGGACGCGTTCATCAATCGGGGTCATTTCAAGCGCCCGAAAGTCCAATTCTGACAGAATGTCTGACCCATTGTTGAGAGTCACGCCTTGCGCACCCCCACAGGAGTTCGAATTGCGCCAGTTCAACCCACGAGGCCGCCGCCGACCGCCGTCCATGGGCACGCCGACAGCCTACTGACCGGGCAGGGATCCCGTCAAAAAGTCCAAATCCGACAGAACACCTGACCTTTGGCAGGTTGGCAGGAAGCTGGAGGCCGGCTGGGGATCTGGCGCTCCGGTGGGATGAGCCCACCGGGGCGCTGGTGGCATTCTCCTGAGGGGACCTCGCCGGTGGTGTCGCCCGCGGGGCGGGCTCAACCAACGGCTGCCGTCCTGGGTTCTGCCGGGATCGGGCTTCGCGCCCCGGTCAATCCTACTCGCCCCCCAGCAATCCCACCATCGCCTCGCCCATGCCCGCGCCGATCAGGTAGAGCGTTTCCCAGTTGCGATGCCAATGGAAGCCCTGGCCCGAGGGCGACTGCTCCTGGGT
>SKLO01000189.1 GCA_007123195.1 Verrucomicrobiales bacterium
TCGATCCCGTCCCGCAGCTGCCCGGCCTGGCCGCCATGCGCTCGCCGCACGCCGATTTTCCCTGCTTCCGTTTCTATCCCCACCTGGGCCATGGAGGCGGAGGCTTCTCCTGCCTGCTCCAGCGCCGCGCCGAACCGGCCCAGTCATGCGGTCGGGAACTGCCGGCCGCGCTCACCGCCTGGCCGGTGCGCCGGTCGCAGCCCCGGAACGACGGAGACCAGCCGGTGCGCGAAAACTGACGTCATGCGGTCGAGACCGAACCCGGGACCGGCCGGATCACCATCAAGCATGCGCAGCTGCCGGCGCGGAAGCCACCTCCTCAGACCGGAACCGGCGGCGCGCCAGCCAGTCGGTGGCCAGCTGCAAATCCTTGTCGGTAAGACCATGACCGGTCGGCAGCCAGTGGATTTCCACCTCGGCACCCGCGTCGCGAAGTTGCTGCTCCAGGGCCAGAGTGGACTCACCGGGGATCATGGAGTCGTGCTCGCCGGCAAGGATCAGCACCGGGACGCCGGCAAGATCGGGCAGTTCGCCGGGTTGAAACGGCAGCATCGGACGCAGCAGCACCGCTCCACGCAGCACGTCGCCGTCCGACAACAACAGCGAGGCGGCGATGTTGGCGCCGTTGGAATACCCCAACGCGACCAGTCCGCGATCGAGCGGGTAGGTGTTGGTGGCGGCGGCGAGAAATTCGGCCAGTTCTCCGGTTCGCCGGTGCAGGTCCTCGATGTCGAACACGCCCTCGGCATGGCGGCGGAAGAATCGGGCCATGCCGTTTTCGGACACGTTGCCACGGGGACTAAGCACCGCCCAGCCGGGGGCCATGCGGGCAGCGAGGGGCAAAAGGTCGCTCTCGCTGCCACCGGTGCCGTGCAGGGCCAGCAGGGCCGGGTGATCGCCGAGGTCGCCGCGAACCCACAGGTGCTTGTGGCTGTCGAGCGCGGAAACATCTGCTCCGGCCTCGCGGTTGCCGGCGGCGGGTTCCGCCTTCATCTCAAGCGGCGGCAGCGCGGCCTCAATCCGGGCCCGCAACGGCTCGTGCTGCGGTGGCAGAACCAGCGAGGTGCCCAGATCGGGCTCGGCTTCATCGATCGTGAATCCGGGTTGGTCGGTGGCGATCTCGAACAAGATCCCGCCGCGCTCGCGGAAGTAGATCGAGTGGAAATACTGGCGATCAATCACCGGAGTGGGATGGAAACCGGCCTCGCCAAGCCGGCTGCGCCACGCTTCCTGATGCTCGTCTCCGGGGGCGCGGAAGGCGATGTGATGCACCGCCCCGGCCCCCTGCTGATGGCGCGGGGTGCCGGACCCGGCCTCAACGAGATCGTAGTAGCCGGCCTCGGCTTGGTCGGGATCAAACGCCAACCGGATGCGCCGCCCCTCGCGGGCCACCTCCTGCAGCCCCATCACCTGGGTGAGCAACGGCAGGCTGGCCCCGCTGCGCCAGAGCAGGGCGGTGACGCTGTGAACGCCGGTGATGGCGTGGTCGGCGGCAACGCCGTTGCCGCCCCAGGGCTGCACCCCGGGCAGCGCTTTGGCTTCGATCAACTCGATCTGCAACCCGTCGGGGTCGGTCGTGCTCAGGATCGGTTCACCGAAGCGGTCGGCGGGTTCGGCGGGGATGCCTGAGGTTTGCAGCCGCGCGGCCCAGGCGGGCAGGCTGCCGGGTGGGACCCGCAGGGTGAGGGCGTCGATGCTGCCGTGACCGCGCCGGGCGGGTGCCGTTCCTTCCCAAGGGAAGAAGGTCAGCGAGGTGCCGGGCGTGCCGACGCGATCGGCGAAGTAGAGGTGCCAGGTGCCCGGGTCATCGAAATTGACCGTGGTCTTGACCATGCGCAGGCCGAGCACGTCGCGGTAGAAGCGCACGGTGGCGGCGGCGTGGCCGGAGAACATGGTGAAATGGTGAAAGCCGGGTGTGTTCATGATCGGAGAAAAACGTGGGTGAAGAACGCCAGCAGGCGATTGTCTTGAGTTCAAAGTAAAGGCAAACTGTTTGACGTCAAGATTTTTTGCCGAGGTTGGTGGCGCTGAAATCCCGAGGCGATGGATTCGCCGAACCCTGTCCGCCGGTCAATGCAGCCGCGGGCCCACCAAACACCGACCGGTGCGCCAACCGCTCCAGGCCCGTTAGCCCATGGACCCACAAACCCGCCCAGGCCTGCGGCCGGGGACAGGGGTGCCCCCTCTCCGCAGCGCCCGCTCGTTTCGCCCGCCACCGCGCCTTGCCGGCGCTGCAACCCTCCCATGGGGAAGGCCCGCTACTTCTTCTTGCGCAACTGGGGCAACAGACGCGCCACCTTCTCCTTCAACTCCTTGCCCGGCTTGAACTTGACCACCGCGCGGGGCGGGATGCGGACATCGGAACCCGGCTTGTTGGGGTTGCGCCCGATCTTCTCCCGGGTCTCCTTGACCTGGAACGATCCGAAATTCCGGATCACGACGTCGTCGCCGGCGGCGAGTCCTTCGGTGATCAAACCGACCGCCCCCTGGAGGACATCGAGTACTTGTTGTTGGGTCATGCCGGTCTGGTTGCTCAACCGGATGACCAGGTCGCGTTTGGTGATCGTGGCCATAAAAATGAAGGGATGCAGGGGACACGGAGCAAGCAATCGATGCCGGGTCCTTGAAACCCGACGAATGAATGCAGGAATTATGCCTGATCTTACGTTGCCATAACTTTCGTCGCCGGCAACCGGGATTATGCGGCATTTTCGCCACATGCGGTTCAGTTTCAACCGCCAATAGCGCCAGACCCGACTCCCGCGCGGATTCAGGGCAGCCACTCGCGGGCGGTTTTGAAGTGGACCTTGGCCACTTCGCGCAGGATTTCCGGCCCGCGTGAGGACACCAGCCGGGCCGCCGCCGACCGCACCTGGGCCGAGGCTCCCTTGGGCACGGTGGCGCCCAGCCGCGCCCCGGCCTCGTCCAGCCACCTGACGAAGGCATCCCGCGCCAGGATCGAGGCGGCCGCCACCGCCGGATCGGCCTCGGCCTTGGTCTGCTGGTCGAGCACCAACCCGCCGGCCCGGTCCCCCAGCGCCCGCTGCAACACGTCCACCCTGGCGAACTGGTCGGACAGCGCCCGCGGGCAGTCGGGCCGCTTCTCGAGCAGGTTGAGGATCACCCTGGCATGTCCCCAGGCCAGCAGCCGGTTGAGGTTGCGGAACTTGTCATACAGCTCGTTGTATTTGGCCGGCCCGATCAGGATGACATCAAACGTCGCGCCCGGCAGCTTGCGGATGGCGCCCGCCAGCTCGGTGATCCGGCGGTCGCCGCCGATTTTCTTGCTGTCGGCCACGCCCAGCTGCTGCAACGCCGGGGTGGTGGTTTCGTCGGTGTAGAACCCGGCGATCACCAGTGGGCCGAAGAAGTCGCCCTTGCCGCTCTCGTCGATGCCGAAGTGAGGCCGGAACCACTCGGGATGCCGCACCTCGTCGTAGCCCAACTCGGCCTCGCCCAGCACCTCGGGCTCCAGCTTGAACTGGACGAACTCGCTGGTGTCGCGTCCCTGCACCAGCACCTTGGGTCCCTTTTCATACACCGCGACATTGAGCTTGCCCTTGCGGGCGGCGTAGAGGGTGTAGGGTTTGCTTTGGAATTCAAAGCCTTCGCGCTCCAACA